>CAJORC010000321.1 GCA_905236615.1 uncultured Lachnospiraceae bacterium | reverse complement strand
TGTGATGTTGTCCTTGCTGAATCCCATAGAGATGAGGTATTCTTCCATCTTCTCTCTGAACAGTGTCATGAAGTTATCTGAGAACTGGTAAATACATACGCCAACCTTCTTATCAGCGAGTGAGCTGTCAGCTTCGATGCTGTCCGGAACTGCTTCTGCTACTGCTCTTGTGATGCTGCCTGCTGCCTCAGTAGCTGCTTCTGATGCTGCTTCTGTAGCTGCTGCCTCTGATGCTGCTTCTGTAGCTGCAGGTGCTGCCTCTGATGCTGCAGGTGCTGCTTCCGATGCTGCAGGTGCTGCCTCTGATGCTGCAGGTGCTGCTGAGCTGCCGCAGCCTGCGAGCATTGATGTTGCCATTGCTGATGCAAGAATAACGCTGACTAATTTTTTCTTCATTTGTATAATCCTCCCAATTTTTTCGCCGTCCGATTAACGGCAGTTCTTTGTGACAAAAAGAATTATAGTTCACATTTCATTCAAAAAACATACAAAATCCTTTCATTTTTCTTTGAAATTCTTTTTTATTTTGTGCCGGATGCGCATTATATACAAATTGGCGTCTTTGTTTTTGTGCATTATTCACAAGTGCAAAAAGTTCCGGCCGTATTTCGGTCGGAACTTTTGTTGATATTGATATCAGATTTTTGCTTTAAGCTTTGCCTTGTATTTCTTTCCTCCTATGATCACAGTTATAGTAGCAGTTCCTTTAGCCTTAACGCTGATCTTTCCGTCAGCTGTTATCTCTGCAACTGAAGGTTTTGAAGAAGTCACACTGTCGATTCCGCTATATGCAACGCCGCTGAGCATCTTATCCAGTTCGACAATTCCCGCACTCTTAACCTTTATCGATGACATCTTCGGTTTTTCGGCGGTTATGCTGTAGACTGCATTTTCTCCATTCTTTCCAACTGCTGTCACCGTTACCGATCCGGCTTTCTTTACAGTAACTTTTCCTTTCCTGCTGACTTTCAGGATCTTCTTATTCGAGATCTGATATTTCTTTACTGCAAATTCAGGTCTGATATAATACTTTGCTTTTGCAAGCAGGAGATTGT
Organism: uncultured Lachnospiraceae bacterium; assembly: GCA_905236615.1. Taxonomy (GTDB): domain Bacteria; phylum Bacillota; class Clostridia; order Lachnospirales; family Lachnospiraceae; genus NK4A144. The sequence goes on along the minus strand of CAJORC010000321.1, from coordinate 30,773 downwards.
TTCCTGCAGTTGAAAGGATACCGTCTGCCGGTGCCTTCGGAGCCGTGCTGTCGGATACGGTCGGAGCCTCTTCCGTTGGTGTATCATCTGTAGGTACTTCTTCTGTCGGTGCTTACTCTTCTGAAGACGGCTTCGTCTTAAATTCGCTTACACCTTCAAGTGTAGGCCTGATCTGCATGTTTCCGTCTTCGTCAAAAGATACTTCGTCAACGCAGGTCTCTCTGTGAACCCCAAGTCCATCCGATTCATTAAAAATACCGGTTGGTGTATAAAATCTGTGGTAAGCCATGTACCAGTGCTCTTTTCCGTCAGCGTCATTTGCACTCACCAGTGACTGATGCGCACATCCTAATATTTTAAGGTCTGTATTCTTGTAAAGGAAATTCGTCTTTACATTTGAAACCCTGCATCTGCCGTTAGCATCAAAGAGACTGTCTGTTACTGCATAATTTACATGATAATTCTCGCTGTTTGCATCATCACATGACCATGTCCAGTGATATTTTCCGTTAGCCTTAACTACCACAAGTGACTCTCTGAAATCCGAAAGTCCTTCTACCTGTGTAAGCTTCTCAACATGTATCATGTCATCTGCAAGCTCTGCAATTACTGCCTTGCCGTTTCCGAATGTGATATAGGACTTTCCGTTATCATCGGTAAATACCGAAGGATCGATGGCCTGTCCCATTCCGACACCGTTTTCTTTACAGAGTTCCTTTGTAAGGATTGGTTCTCCGTAATCCTTATAAGGTCCTTCCGGCTTATCAGCAACCGCAACACCTATAGATGATGTTCCGCTTGCGTCTTTTCCGCAATAATAGAAATAGTATTTTCCGTTCTTCTTTTCGATAGTAGGTGCCCATGCCGAACCAAATGCCCAGTCGGAAGTTGCAACGTCCACACCGTTTTCGTTCTTATAGGACTCAGTTGCCTGAAGATCCATTATCACGCCTTCGTCCTTCCAGTCAACAAGGTTTTCGGAAGAGAATGCGTGGAAGAGATATCCTGACCAGCCTTTATATCCGTCGGTTGTCGGGAATATCCAGAACTTTCCGTCAAAATAGTCAATATCCGGATCGGCATACTGACCGCTGATAACCGTGTTGTTGCAGAGAACCGGCTTCTTGACAGTCCAGATTTCCTTATCCTCGCCTTCGCCTATCTCTAATGACGCACCATTTGTAAGATCGAGCTTTCCGCCGTTTTCAAAAGTCTTTCCGTTAACCTTTATCTCTCTTGCATCCAGAGCAAAATCAAGGGTTACGGGACACTCCTTTAAGTCCTGATCATTATTCACATAAGAGCTTATAAGCTTTTTGTCATGGTCAACATTTGTAAGGATTGATGTATGGTTATCAGTTCCCCTGTATTCAAGCGCTGTTGCCCTGTCAGGTGCCGAGCCGATCGTTGCACCCGAGATCATCGGAAGAGTTTCTGCAAATGCTGCCGCCGATTTCTTGACTTCTTCCTCACTGAATGCCCAGTTTGAAACCTTAAAATTATCGATCCATCCTTTGTAATACTCGCCTGAACCCCAGTTGGCCTTACCGATCTGGAATACAGGTGTCTTGCCTAAGATATCCGCGATATCAATGCTGCTTGCCTCTTCCGCAGCAATTTTACCGTTAACATATATCTTTGTATCATCCTCTGAAAGAACTATATCCACATGAGCCCAGTCGTTGTCTGTGGAAGCGGACGCCGATCCGGGACGTGAACCGCTGTTTAAGAAACGTTCAAGCTTTGTAACCGTATCATTCACGAAAACTCCGATATACTGCTCATACTGGTTCTTTGGCGCATCAGAAGAATTCGAAGCGTATGCAACCCAGCCTGTGCCGCTCTTATCTATCTTGTTTTCATAAGAGATAGTAAGCTCTTTCTGTCCCTTAAAGGCATTCTTATCACCAGTCGACTTCACTGTCAGGAAGTCATCAGTTCCGTCGAAATATGCTGCCTTCGTGCCGTCCCAGCTGTCTCCCAGCTTGCAGTCACCTTCAGCTTTTGTATATTCAGAGCTGAATCCGTTTTCTTTATCATTAAAATCAAACTCTGCAATTGTTTCTTTTCCTGTTATGTCAGGATTTATCTCTTCCTTCTCCGGTTCATAAGTAAGAGGATAAGTTTCAAGAACCTTTTTCTCCTCTTCTTTAGAAAGTCGGATAACTGTTCCGTGACGGAATCTCTCAGTGAATGAGTATTTCGATGATGAAAGCTGCTCAAATTTTGCAGAGCTTAAGTCATCTGTAACAAAAGGAGCATAGCCGCCATCATCTCCCATTGCACACCAGCGTCCGTCAGGAAGCTGATAGACTGTGAAACCTTCTCTCCTGCTGAAGCCTGCCTTTGAAGCCTCATCTCTGTGCACAAGCCTTGTCCAGTTGCCCTCAGCGCTCTTGTCCTTATCAACGTTTACGTCGAAAAGATCAGTTGCAAGGCTGTCAGATCTATCTATGACCGTATTCCAGTCTGATGTTGAAAATCTGTAGAACTTATCGTTATCCTTAACTATCGTAGTATCGATAATGTTAACTTCTTTTGAAGAAGGATCATCTTCCGAAAGCCATAACTTAGGCTCTTCGAAATTCCGGAAATCCCTTGTTCTTGTATAATAAACCCTGAGCGCGTTATCGTTTGTTCCAACAAGAGAAGCATCCCTTGCTGACCAGTAAACGAGATAGTCGCCCTTTTCTTCATCGTAAATTGCCTCCGGTGCCCATACGCAGCCTGCCGTATCCATTCCGGCAAAAACAAGTTCCGCATCACTCCAGTCGGTAAGGTCTGTAGACTCCCATACAACTATCTTCTGACTTGCAGAGGTCTGGTTCCATCCAGAACCTCCGTCTCCGCCGCCTTCTGCATGAAGGTCTGTACCGATTATCCAGTAACGGTCGCCCTCAGGAGACCTTACGATATGTGGATCCCTTACGCCAAGATCCGAACCTTCACCGTCATTTGAAAGTATCGGCTTTGCTCTGCCGTTTTCATCTGCATTTAATGCAGTCCAGTTAAGACCGTCTTCACTGTATCCAAGGAACATGCGCTCGTATTTATCATAGGCACTGAAGTAAGCCCAGAGATATCCTGCACTGTAATCCTTGTCTCTCCTGTTCTTTGCCTTTACCGTAACTTCTATATCTTTTGTATCGGTATTTCCTTCAAGGCTTAACGATGCTGTAAGGGTAACTTTCACGTCTTCGTCACCGCGTTTTACAACACCCGCTGCCTTCCCGTCTTTTTCTTTGTCAGTAACAACCGAGCTGTCCGAGGATTTCCAGCTGATCTCCGAGCCGTTCTTTCCCTTAAGCGGAAGGTATATGTTTCCCCTTACGTCGTCGGCATCATGAATGCTCAAAGCTTCGACATCCTCAGCAAGCTTTTCTTCAGTTGTCTTCTCAACTTCAGGCTTTTCTTCTGTTTTTGAAAGCTCTGCGATCTCTTCATCGCTTAATGCTTCCCCAAAGACTTTTATATTATCGATGAGTCCGCCGTAAAATTCTCCATTACCCCAGTTTCCTTTTCCTATCTGGAGTATTCCGTTTTCCCCTAAAATATCTTCCAGCGGAATCGAACTGGATACGGTCTTTTTCTTTTCTCCATTTACATAAAGTGAATAAGAATCTTTATCCATTACTATGGCAACAGCTTTCCAGTCACTGCCGGAATTATTGTAATCCAGAGCCTCTGCACGCACACCATCGCTTAAATACCGCTCGATCTTCATGCTGTTTTTCTGATCCAGCGCTCCGATATAACGTTCATGCAGATAACTCTGACTATTGGCATTTGCTGCTGCAAATAATGACCAGCTCGTCGAAGAAGCAGTCGGTTTACTCTCATAATAGAATGTGAGTGCGTCATGACCGCTGACAAGACTTTGTCCATCCTCATATTTCAGATCAAGGTAAGTCGATCTGTTAAAGTCAAAGGCTTCTCCGCTGCCGTCTCTGGTATCACTGCTGTACTTTTCCGTACCTTTGACGTCTACTTTTACCCCGTCCGAAGCAGAAATCTTTTTTCCGTCAAAATCGATCTCCGCGATGAGAGAGTTTTCGCTTCTTGAATCCTCGCCATCCTTCTCAGCTGCTTCAACTCTTCCGCTTTCTTCTGCATAAACCTGAGCAGGAACACCGGGCAGATTCCCGACCACCATCGCTCCGGCAAGCAGCGCACACACAGACTTGCTGTACCATCTTCTTTTCATTCCATCATCCTCCTCGAATTTGTACCTATCCCTGTACAATATTATATGGGTTTGGAGAAATGAATAAAATCAATTTATTTATGGAATTTGTTTAATATTTTAATGTTGTGCAGATATTTTTTGTGTAACCTGTAATATGATTTATTATTTTAATAACATCATAATTCAAAAGGACAGTTCATCCGTTTCGGTACTAAAACGATGAACTGTCCTCTTTGATTTTATTCATATGATTTTCTCAATATCAAATTGTTCCTTGAAAAAGAAATGATATGCTTCTGTCTTTAACTTCTCGGGTTTCTTTATATTATCTTCTTTATTCTTAGGAAATCTGGTCTTTTCAAAACATTTCCGCTCTCAGTTCTTCGAGTTCATCAACGTAACTATCGTCAACCTTCTGCAGGATGCAGCCTGCGTGGACGAGCACGTTGTCACCCACACTCACAGGAATGATGCCCGAAACCGCATTCAGCCGGCTGCCTTTAAGCTCGACTGTTGCAGTCCGCTCATGAACCTCTATAACTTTTCCTATTATTGCCACACACATCAGTCTTTACCTTCTTCACTTTTTGCTGCTTTTGCAGCTTCTTCGGCTTTTTTTGCCTCCAGTGCTTTTTTAGCCAATGCTGCCTGCTGTGCTGCCGCTGCCTTTGCCGCAGCTTCTTCTCTCTGCTTTGCCTCTTTTTCGAGCTGCTCGGGAGATTTCACAAATACATCTTCATTTTTCTGCTCACCCGGTGTCTGGTAACCCGGCTTCATAAAGAGGCATTTCTTCGGGCATTTTTCGACGCAGTAACCGCAGGCAATGCAGTCAAAACGGTTGATCGCCCAGAGTCCTTTTGCCCTGTTGACCTGCAATGCCCCAAGCGGACATGAACGCACGCACATACCACAGCCTATACAGTTATCTATCTCTATTTCTATATGTCCCCTTGATCTTTCGGGGTAGACTGCCGGCTCAAAAGGGTATTTTGTTGTCACCGGCTTCTTAAACAGATTTTTTAGCGATTCTGACGCAAAACTCATCAATGACATAACTTTCTTGCCTACCTTTCCGTGCAGCTAATACAGGGATCGATTGTCAGTACGAGCAGACCGACATCCGCGTAATCAGCACCTTTAAGTGTCTCACAGAGTCCTGCAAGGTTGGCAAAGGTTGGAGTGCGGACACGAAGTCTGTCAAGGAAAGGAGTTCCGTTTCCGTGAACGTAATAAACTGCCTCGCCTCTCGGCTGTTCGATCCTCGTGAAATGCTCACCCTTTGGATTTCCCTTTACATCTACTGAAAGATCGCCTGAGGGCATCTTGTTGAAGCACTGGCGGATAAGGTCAAAGGACTGGAAAAGCTCCCTTATTCTCACATCACATCTTGCATAGCTGTCGCCGACATCACTGATGACAGGCTCAAAATCAAGCTGTCCGTAAGCTGCATATCCCAAAAGTCTCATGTCGTTATTTATTCCGCTCGCCCTTGCAAAAGGTCCCGCGCATCCCAGCGCATGTGCCTGCTCTTTTGTAAGCACGCCGCATCCCTTAAGTCTTGACTCAACGGTATAATCGCCCATGAAGGTTTTCTGCAGTTCTTTAAGCTCAGCCTCGATACTGTCTATACTCTCGAGCACCGATTTTGCCATCGTTGAACTGATATCTTTCATTACTCCGCCGATCTTATTTACGGAAAAAATAACTCTTCCGCCGGTGGTAAGCTCCAGCATATCAAGGATCTTCTCCCTGACTCTCCAACACTGGTAAAAAAGGTTTTCGAATCCGAAACCGTCTGCCAGAAGTCCGAGCCAGAGCAGGTGACTGTGCACTCTCGACATCTCGAACCAGATCGTACGGAGATATTTTGCCCTGTCGGGTATCTCTACCCCCATTATCTTCTCTACTGTTTCACAATATCCGAAACCGTGGCCGAAACTGCATATGCCGCAGATTCTTTCTGCAACATAAGCCATCTGGTTAAAATCTCTTTTTGACGTAAGTCCTTCAAGACCTCTGTGAATGAAACCGATCGACGGGATAACGTCCATTATCTTCTCATCTTCTATTACAAGGTCTAAGTGTATCGGCTCAGGAAGAACCGGATGCTGCGGACCATAAGGTACTACACTTCTTTTCTTCATTACTCTTCTTCCTTTCTTGCCGGTGCCATTGGTGTCTCCTGATCTATCCTGTAAAGTCTGTCCTGATAATCGGGCACCGTCATATTTATGTTGACTCCGAAGAGTTCGTGCATTTCATTTTCATAAAATGCCGCATAAGGAAATACGTTTGTTATGCTCATTATTACCGTATCCCTGTCTTCCAGCTTGGCATTTACCGTAATGCAGTCATTGTTTTCATCATCAACATAAGTATAGAAAAGATTAAGTTCATCTCCTTCATAAGCCGCACATGCCTGAGAAAGTCTGTATCCGCTTCTCTGCATTGCAATCGCAATCTCTACTATAAAGTTGAAGTCTATTATCTCTATATCGTTTTTCGGCTGTCTTTTCTCCGCTTCCATTTCACGCCTCCTTCTTTTCAGCCACCATGGCGGCGTGTTCTTCAAGTCTCTTCTGGAAAAGGTCTATTGCCTTTACTATTCCGTCTATTATCGACTGGGGTCTTGCCGCGCATCCCGGAACATAGATATCCACGGGTATTACGGTATCTGCCCCGCCTTTTATGTTATAGCAGTCTTTAAATATTCCTCCGGTGCAGGCGCATACGCCTATTGCACAGACAACTTTCGGTCTTGGCATCTGCTCATAGATCTGTTTAACAACCGGAGCATTCTGTGAATTTATTCCACCCGTTATCAGCAGTATGTCAGCCTGCATCGGGTCTCCTGTATTTATTATACCAAAGCGTTCTGCATCATATACCGGCGTCAGGCAGGCAAGCACTTCGATATCACATCCGTTGCAGCTTGAGCCGTCGTAATGCATCACCCATGGCGAGCGTTTCATATTATACATTTGTTTACCTCATTTTCTATTTATGTCAGGTCACTTTGATATTCTTCAATCTCCGAGGATCATCATGAGCAGCCAGATATTACATCCCGAAGCGATAAGCGTTACCGTCCATGCAAGGAAAAGCATCTTTGTGTATTTCATTCTGGCACTGCAGTTATCGATAAGTATCTCCAGAAAATATACAGCAAGTACGACCACGATGGCGATCGGAATGCTTATCGGATTTCTGTTGATTATAAAAAGTCCGATTATGCCCATTAGGATGACATTTTCATACCACTCTGTTATCTGAAAATACGCCAGATTTTTTGCACCGAGTTCAGCAGTAACACCCTTAATGACCTCCTGATTCGGGTGATGTGAAGTTGAAATATCAAAAGGCGATTTTCTCATTTTTATCGTAAGGACAAATACAAATGCCACAAAAACACCTGGAAGATACCTGATGGCACTGTCATCAGCCTTTATGATACTTCCCACTTCAAAGGTTTTCCTTACTACATAAAAACCTACGCAGGTCAAAAGTACTGCCGGCTCGTAAGCCATTATCTGTATAAGTTCTCTTGATGCACCGATCGTTGAATAAGGAGAACTTGTAACCGTTGCCGCAAAATACAAAAACATTGCTGCCGTTGAAAGAACAAACATGCACATAAGTATATCTGTTCCGATAAAGAACATAACACCCGTTATCATCATGAAGAAAAGATAACTCAGCATAAGGAAGCTCTGGGATTTCGTTACGCTTATCGTCTGTTTATGCAGAAGCTTTCCGACATCGTAAAATGGCTGTAAAAGCGGCGGTCCCACACGGCGCTGCATACGAGCCGATATCTTCCTGTCCATTCCTTCCAGAAGACCTCCGATCAGAGGTGCAAATATAAGATAGGCAAGAGCCCATAAAATTTTCGTTATAACTGTATTCATAATGCCCCTCCGAAGATTATGCAGCCCATAAGAAGAAGTATCGCCGAGGTCACTATCTGGCTCGGAAGCATAAGCTTTCTGACTCCGATCCTGGTTGCAAAGTAATAGTTTGTGAGGAAGAGTTTCTTCGGCTCACCAAAGGAGTCCACGAAATTGTGGTTCGTTCCTGTATTGATTCCGCCCATATAGGACATTTTCATATTTGATGCTATATGCTTCGAATAAGCACTTGTTATAAGCGGTATGGCAAAAACGAAGGTTATGATGATAACGAGCATATAGAGAATACTCATTGGCAGAACCTCTCCGTTGCTGTTAAACATGTCGTTGAGCAGAGGATCCACATAAACCTTCGAAAGGAAGGGGAAGAGGATGCAGAGTAAGATCATCATTACCGCTTCAATCCAAAGTGAAAACAGTTCGCTCTTTTTTGTAACATCCTTTACAGGCATTGTGCTGTCAAGGTTTACATGGGCGATTATCTTTCCCATCCATTTACTCCAGTAAAACGAGGTCGTAGCTGAACCGAATACTATGAATATAAGTGTCAGCATGTTTTTCTCATCAACCATCGCACGGAGAGCCGACCATTTTGAAATAAGCATACCAAAAGGCGCAAGGAACATTCCTGCTATTCCGATAAACATAAAGATCGCAAGTCTCGGAAGCCTGATAAGAAGTCCGTGCATGTTCTCGATATCACGGCTGAAAAGCGAGTTCTCGGTTGCTCCCACATCAAGGAAGAGGAGCGCTTTCGATACAGCATGGAATATCATAAGGAATATGCATGCCCATATCGTTTCGGGTGTACCTACTCCGGCGCAGGCAACCATAAGTCCAAGGTTTGATACGGTCGAAAGTGCGAGCACTCTTTTTGCGTCAGCCTGTGCAATGGCCATTACCGAAGCCACGCAGAAAGTAAATCCGCCGATGAGTGATATCATGGTTCCGGTCGTTGTAAGATTTCCCGTCGCAGCATCCTGAAATGCGGGTGACAGACGGATGAGCACATAAACACCGGCCTTTACCATCGTTGCAGAGTGCAGAAGTGCCGATGAAGGCGTAGGCGCAACCATCGCTCCGAGAAGCCATGGAGAGAACGGAAGCTGTGCTGCTTTTGTTAGTGCGGCAAATGCCATAAGTGTGATCGGTATAACAGAAAACGGGTTTCCTGCGACACCCTCTTCTATAAACTTCCGGAAAGAAAGATCTCCAACCGTGTAATAGTAATATACTATTCCGATCGCAAGGGCAAGACCGCCGAAGAGGTTCATCCAGAGTGCCCTGAATGAGTTTGTGACAGCTTCTTCGAGTCTTGTATATCCGATCAGCATGAATGAGCAGACGCTCGTAAGTTCCCAGAAGAAATCAAGCCAGATAAGGCTTGACGAAAGGACAAATCCGTACATTGCACCCATGAAGACAAAAAGCAGAAGGAAGAAGTAATATCTCCTGTCCATGATATCTTTATGGTGCGCATGGTATCCGTCCATGTATCCTACGGCATAAATTATAATAAGACTTCCGATTATGCCAACTATAAGGCACATCAGCGCCGAAAGGCGGTCAACGTAAATATGGGCGATCTGCTCATGTTCTCCTGTGAACTCGACATATGCGATCATTCCCGTAGGTATTATTGACAGCAGACTTATCCAGTATCTCTTATGTATGAAACACTTTACCGTGACAAGTATCATCAGCAGTATTTCACCTGCAAGTATCAGCCGGTCTGCCAGCTCTGTCTCATAAAACAATTCCATGCTTTTAAATCCGTTCATCGCACAATATGTAAAGAATGCGACTGAGGAAAGCATGATAACGCCTGCCCCTCCAATGGTTATGACGTTTCCTGCTTTTCCTTTTCCGGCTATGCCGAGCAGCAATGCCACAAACAGGGGAAAGCAGATCAAAAAAGGTATGGCATACATAAACAACCCTCCTAAACTAGTAAAATATAGAAATGTCCTATAAAGGACAAGTCATTCAGAGTATATTATATAGCGTTTTCGCACAATTTTCCACTCCATAGCCCCTTTATTTTTCGACACAAAGTACAAGATTTTACTGTGCAGAATTTTTAGTACATGTTCTTGTCACGTTGTAGATAATGAACAGTCCGGCGCGGGACGCTTGCGCTGAAAAAGTCAAACGCAGCGGTACTAACGCCGCAAAGAACGCGGCGTAACTACCGGCGTTTTCCATTCCCCGCTCTGGATTTGTTAATTATCTACAACTGTTTTTTGCAAGACCTAAACAAATATTCTGCTAATCCCTCAGAAAACAGTCTTCCGGAAGGCATTTCAACGATGCCGCATTCTTCTGTGGCTACACCGAAACGTGCACCAAATCCGGAAGGAGCAATACCAACTCCGGCAGTTTTCAGCATTGATATATCGAATTCACTGTCACCGGCAGCTATTGAATCTTTTTCATTCATGAATTCCATGAAGCGTTCGATGGCTCTTCCCTTATTCAGCTTCTTCGGAAGAACGTATACTTTTACTCCGTTTGAGAAAACATCAACCAGCTCAGTATCAAGAACGTTCTTTAATTCATCTGCTACAGAATCCGGTTCATCACACTTAGTAAATACAAAGAGGTCATTTATAAAGCGCAGCTCAAAAGTCCGTCTGGAATCTTTATCAAGTATTTCAAGCGAACGATTTAATTCATCAGCACTCTCTTCTATTTCCTTAAGTGAATCCTTATACCATTTATCATCACTCTTACCGTCGATCAGCAGTATCCCGCCATTCGCTGCGAGTGCATACTTGAATTCCCCCAGTCCGAAGTCTATTCTCTCGTACTGCTCGATCGTTCTTGTCGTTGTCGGGACTATAAGTGTTTTTTCTTTTAATTCTTTTAAAAGAGCAAAGGTGTGCTCTGTCACGAAAGAGATTTCTCTTCCCTGATAGAGCTCCACCTTTCTTTTCGCAGTCCCGATGTCATGCTTATAAGAATAAATAAGCGTATTATCAAGGTCTGTAAATATTATCATTTATGGACAAACGCCTTTCGAACGAGGTCAACCGGAATGATCAGCAGAGCAAGCGCCATTGAAACAATAAGTGCTTTGGGCTCAAGCATTGTTGTGCTGAATACACTTCCGCCAATCTCGATAATTATGGTCTGAAGTACAAATATTGAACCCATTACAAGGATGAAATTCCTGTTCTCGTTAATGTGCTCGAAGAGATTATATCTTTCTGACCTTGTATTTAAGCTGTTGAAGATTATCGAGTAAATAAAGAAGGCAAACATGAATGTCTTCTCGTATAATGCAGGGTTGCTGCAGTTTGCAGGAGTAACGAAGGTCGTGATCCCGCCGATGTTTTCAAGTATAAGTATAGAGCCAAGTGTGATAAATACAGCAGCTACGCCGATAGCCGATTTAATATAAGTCGTGAGGATATCGTCGGTTCTCTTTGCCGGCTTATCATTCATATACCTGTCAAGGATCGGCTCACCACCAAATGCCATAGCTGCAAGAGTATCCATGATCAGGTTTATCCATAAGATCTGGACGATCGAGAAGGGCTCAGTCCAGCCAAGGATAGGCGCGATAATGTTCATGAGCAGTGTACTTATATTAACGGTAAGCTGGAAAATAAGGAACTTTCCGACTGACTTCGCCATCGTTCTGCTGTTAAGTACGCAGTCCTTTATGGATGTTAAACTGTTATTGAGGATTACAACGTCGCCGGCTTCCTGTGCTACTGCAGTACCGTCACCCATTGCAAAACCGATATCTGCCTGCTTCAGTGCAGGTGCGTCGTTTACACCATCACCGGTCATTCCGCAGACATTGTCAAGCTGCTGTGAAAGAACGACAAGTCTTCTCTTATCAAGAGGCTTAGCCCTGCTGACAACACGGAGGTGAGGAAGCTTAGCCTTAAGTTCATCATCTGAAAGCTTCTCAAGTTCATCGTGTGTGAGAACAACGTCGTTTTTCTCATCCTTAAGTATTCCTGCTTCTTTAGCTATTGCAGTTGCTGTCTCCTCGGCATCACCTGTAACCATGACTACCTGAATGCCGGCAGTATTAAGTATCTCAACTGTCTCGATTGCATCTGTACGAACGTTATCGCGAAGGCAGAGAACTGCAAAAAGTGTTTTCTTTCCGTCTGCAATCTTTGCAACAGAGAGAAGTTTCATAGTTCTCTTTGCCTGCGCATGCATCATCTCTTCCACAGCCTTTTTCTCATTTGCGGTGAAAGCCTTGACCGTTCCGTCGGGAAGCATGTAATCCGTGATCTCGTTAATGATGTTCTCGGTTGCACCCTTCCAGTAAACAACGCCGTTTTTAAGTGTTGCTGTTGCGCATTTCTTCTCGGAATCAAAACCGCTTATATCTTCAATCTTGTCAGGATCATTCTCTCCATCACTATAGCCGTTATTCAAAGCATAAGCGAGAAGCGCTCTGTCCATGTTGTTGCTTCCGATTGGCTTTCCTTCCGATGAAACTTTCGCAAGGTTGTTGATCGTGATGGCTTCGATAAATTCGCGGTTAGGAATAGTATCGCAGATCTTTCCGTCACCTGTGATAAATTCAACGAGTGAAAGATTACCTTCTGTGATAGTACCTGTCTTATCACTGAAAAGAACGTTCATGTAAGCCGAGTCTGAAAATGCTGCTTTATGGCTTACAAGGATATTCTTCTTATACATTGACTCAGTGTTCATTGACTGAACAAGGCTGTTCATCATCGGAAGTCCTTCCGGAACCGCCATGATAACGATTGAAGCCATGAGCATTACAGCCTCTGCCGAAACGAGGAGTACAGTCACAAGAGATACACCCTGTCCGGATCTCATTATCGAAAGAACTACATGGAGAATACCTGCAATTGCAGCTGCAGAAACACCGAGCTTACCGATCCCCTTTGCAACAGCTTCAAGCTTAAGGCTTGAAGTATCTATACGCTCGTCCTCACCGGAATCATCCGTAAGAGCCTTATTTATCTTTCCAAGCTCTGACTCATCACCGATAACGGTCGCGACCATGTAAGCTTCACCTGAGGTTACAACCGATCCCATGAATACCTTGAAATCAGATGCATAATCGGTTGATTCAGCCTCATCCATATTGTCGGCGGCTTTCTTGCTCTCGTCTCTCGATTCACCGTTAAGTGCAGCCTGTGAAACTTTTACATGTCCTTCAAAAAGAAGTCCGTCAACGGGAACTTTATCTCCCGCCTGAATAAGTATCGTATCACCCTTAACTATCTCACTTGTAAGGATGTTAACGAGCTTTCCGCCTCTCATTACTTTTGCGAAAGTCTTGTTGTACTCTTCCTGCAGAGCCTCGCTTCTTGAAGTATTTCTGTACTCGGACAGAGTACTGAAGCCTGTTGCAAGTGCAATGGCAAGTATGATACTGATTATTTCAACAACATCATTTTCGCCATCAAGTGCAGGCACGAAGTTTCCGATAACGGCCAGTGCTATCTTCAGCAATAGTGCTGCACAGAGTACCTTTATCCATATGTCATCAAAGGCGCCGATGAACATCGACCAGAGCGACTCTGTTTCTTTCTTAGCCAGTTCGTTTGTGCCGTATTTAGCTTTACTCTCCGACACTTCGGACTCAGAAAGTCCGTTTATTAGTTTCTCCTTATTCAAAATGTGTTTCCTCCATAGCTTAAAAACAGGGAGCATTTTACTGCTCCCCTATAATAAATCATTATCTGAATCTGAGTGTAAGCTCCTGTAAGCCGGGATCCTGGGTTCCCTGACCGATAGCGTTGAATTTCCACTCACCATCACGTCTGTAAACTTCACCGAAGATCATAGCCGTCATTCCCGGATATTCATCGGTAAGACTGTATTTACAGATCTCTTTATTGTTAGATGCATCAACCAAACGGATAAAGGCATTACGGATCATTCCGAAATGCTGTTTTCTCGAAACTGCCGAATAAATATTTACGACGATCACTATTCTGTCATAAGCTTCCGGAACCTTTGCCAGATCTATGACTATCTGTTCGTCATCACCTTCACCGTCACCTGTAAGGTTATCACCCATATGAGTAACAGTTTTAGTCTGATGCTGTAAGTTTCCGAAATAGACAAGATCCTTTTTATCGACAAATTTTCCATTCCTGAGCATGATCGCCGAAGCGTCACAGTCGATAGCCTCTGTTTTACCACCAAAAAGCGATCCTAATAATCCGCCTGATTTCTGCTCTGCCGCGTCCCATCCGAGTCCCACTATTATCTTGGAAAGACCGGCACTTTCTTTGGACAGGTTAACTTTCTGTCCTTTCTGTAAGCTGATTGACATTACAAAACTCCTCTGATAATTATTCCACGTCTACACCGTAATTATTGCAAAGCGCTGCAAGGCCGCCCTGGAATCCGCTTCCGATGGCATTGAATTTCCATTCATCGCCGTTCTTGTAAAGCTCGCCGAATACAGCCGCTGTTTCGATAGAGAAGTCTTCTCCAAGATCATATCTTAAGAGTTCTTCTCCATTAGCTTCATTGTATATTCTTACAAAAGCATTGCTTACCTGTCCGAAATTCTGATGACGTTGTTCCGCGTCATAGATCGTTACAGTAAATGCAATCTTTGAAATATTTGCAGGAACCTTTGAAAGATCGATCTTTATCTGCTCATCATCACCGTCACCGGCACCTGTAAGGTTATCTCCAAGATGCTCTACACTCCCGGACGGATGTTTTAAGTTTCCGTAAAATACAAAATCCTTCTGGTCTGAAACCCTTCCTGCATCTGTCAGCAGAAATGCTGCTGCATCAAGATCGAAGTCTCCTCCGGTATCAAAAGCATTTACGTCCCAGCCGATACCTACAACGACATTCTTAAGTCCGGGATTTCCCTTTGTAAGGCTTACTTTCTGACCCTTCTGTAAACTTATAGGCATGTTGAACCTCCTTTGCTTATGCTACTTCAATACCATAATGACCGCAGAGTGCTGCAAGGCCGCCCTGGAACCCGCTTCCGATGGCATTGAATTTCCACTCTCCGTTATGTTTATAAAGTTCTCCGACAACAACAGCCGTTTCAATCGAGAAGTCCTCACCAAGGTCATATCTGATGAGCTCCTGTCCGTTCGAATTATCAACAAGTCTGATGTAAGCGTTCGAAACCTGTCCGAAATTCTGATGACGCTTATCAGCCTCATAAATTGTAACGGTAAATGCGATCCTCTCAATATTTGCAGGCACCTTTGAAAGATCAACAAGTATCTGCTCATCATCGCCTTCACCTTCACCGGTAAGGTTATCGCCCTGGTGTACTACCGACTCACTGGCATGTGCAAGGTTGCCGTAAAAGATAAAATCTTTGTCATTCGGGCATTTTCCGTTTGCTCCCAGCATAAATGCAGCTGCATCAAGGTCAAAATCTGCTCCTGAATCAAATGCGTTAACATCCCATCCGAGTCCTACCATCACACTTTTGAGTCCCGGATTCCCTTTTGTTAAATCAACCTTCTGTCCTTTAGATAAGTTAATCGGCATTTCAATTACCTCCTTCTTTTTCCCTTGAAATCATTGTTATTTTTTCAACAATTTCTGAACCCTCATTATACCATAATATAATTAGAAAAGCGAATTTAAGCAGTATGCATGCTGGCAAGCTCTGTCAGCTGCAGATAATTAACAAATCCAGAGCGGGGAATGGAAAACGCAGCGTCACTTCCTCGCCGCCGGCATGTGATACTGTCTCTTGAAGTCCTCTTTGATAGCCTCAAGACGTGCCTGATCCTCGATACGCTTTCTTCTTGCGTCAGCCTCGATCTGGCGTGTCTCCTCGATACCGCTTGTAATAGTTCTCCATGTGTTTTCAAGAGTTTCTATCTGGATCGAGCTTCCGGATGCAAGTCTTGCCGTCTGCTTTGAGATCTCCATATTATTCTGGGCATTTCTCATAAGCATCTCGTTGGTCTTCTTGTCAAGAGCTGCCATCGACTCAGCCTGTACCTTCTGTCTCTTAAGCATGATAGCCTGCGCAAGAGCCTGCTTAAATACAGGAAGGGTGATGATAAAAGCAGAATTTATCTTTCTGACAAGATTGTAATTGCTGAATTCCATGGTCTTCAGCATCGGGATCGACTGCATTGCAACGTTCTCGGCAGTACGAAGATCCTGTGTACGCTGCTCCATCATCATTAATGCCTGATTGAGAGATGTAAGTTCGAACTGTATCGACTGGTCACCGCTGGCCTCCATTTCCTGACGGCGCTGCTCGATGTAAGCTTCGATCTCCTTGCAGGCCTGCTCTCCGGCAAGAATATACTTTACAAGGTCATGGTAATAATTAACATTCGCATCAAACATTGTCGCAAGCTTCTTGTTGGACTGCTTGATCTCAGACTCATAGCCCTTGAGCTGTACATAGATCTTGTCGATCTCCTCGCCCATTGTATGATATTTTGCAAGGATCTTCTCGATCTGCTTCTGGAGATTTCCGAAGAGTTTTCCGAAGAAGGATTTATCCTCTTTGATCTCCTCAATGTCGAATTTATCCATGATCTTTGCAAGTATCTGAAGCATCTGGCTCGTCTCATCAAGCTGTGACATATTCATACTGTTAAGTACCAGATCCGAAGCCTTGGAAATCTCCTCCGCCGCTTCTGCTCCGAAACTGACGATCGTATCAAGGTTATTGATCTCGATGGTACTTACAAGCCTGTCTACTTCTTCAGAATTAACAAGTTCCGCATTCATCTGCTGTCTGTCAGCAACAATGTCATACTGCTCCACAACAGCGATCTCGTTTTTGGGTTCTGCAGCAGCAGTAACCGGTGCTGCCGGAGCAGCCTTTGAAAAATCCAATCCCATACTTTAATTTCCTCTCTTAAAAAGATCCCGCCATGAATGGCGTGTATTACCTAATGAAAGTTTATTCAGGTCGGGAACGAAAAGATCATATTTATATTCCCCGATCTGATGCTCTTCCATAAGTTGCGTATTGAAAAATTTCTCTATGCTCCGATATCCCGTAGGAACAAAGAAAAGGATATCAAAACCGATAAGATTTAAGAACGCTGTAAGTATCGTATCTTCCAGCGATATAACCGTCTCTGCAGTATTTATATATATAAGCTTAGGATTTTTCTTCGTAAAGTCAAAGTTCTGAATAAGTCTCACTATAGACTTCGGAAGATTCAAAACCTGCGCTATAACGGTATACTCCGTACCGTTTTCACCTATACCCTTTATCAGCTTCTGCTCTATCATCAGCTGCAGCTTATCAAGTATAAACTCCTGAGTCTCTTCACGCAGTATCCCGTACTGATAACCCGGATGATTCTTTATC
Organism: uncultured Lachnospiraceae bacterium; assembly: GCA_905236615.1. Lineage (GTDB taxonomy): Bacteria > Bacillota > Clostridia > Lachnospirales > Lachnospiraceae > NK4A144. The sequence continues at coordinate 13,390 of CAJORC010000321.1, read as the reverse complement.
TTAGTCCTGTTTAGCCTGCCGTTCTTATAAAATTCCGCAGAGTATGCCTTGAGCGGATTATCCGCAGTCGGGCTGATATAAGGCGCTTTTGTCACCAGTATCGTTTCCGGCGTGACAAGCTCTTTTATCGAAAGCCAGTATTGCGGAACGAGCCCGTCCTTTACACCCGAAACCTTTGCAAAGATGACCGGCATGTTCACCACGCCATCGACAGTTGCAAAATTCGGTCTGTACTTAAGCTCTTCCTTCCAGAGAATACTTATTTCTTCATACATCGTCTGCAGATTTATGACATTTGCGCTGCTGTACTGCCTGTTCCTGTAGATGCCGGAATCCCTGTACATAATGTCATCAAGCTCACGTTCCGCATGATATGCCGCAGTTCCGATGGCAAGGTGTGAACCTTCATCCGGAAAATCATCCATCGACAGACTTTCCGTATTATTTACCTCGTAAAGGAGTTTGTCCTCCAAAACACATCTGACGTTTAAGTTCGGGCAGAGTATAAGCACATCAACCGGGAGCCTTGCAAGGAAGCTCACAAACATTGCCTCGTTTTCATTTTTGCAGCCGCCCGTATATATGAAGCATCCGATATCAGGCATCTTCCAGTTCGGGAGGAGTTCGTTCCAATAGCGCTTAAGCCAGCATAATACATAAACCGCCTTATTGGTGAGCCTGTTTAAGTTCATGCCCGCAGTTTTTGACTCAGCGATTATACTGTCAATAAAGTTTTTACGGATTATGCATTTAAGTTCCGGATCAGCGATAAAATTCAGGTTTGTCGAAATACCCATTATCATCTGGTCCTGACTCGCATAATTTTCTCTCTTTATTCCGGCAATCTCCTCGGGTGTCGGTCTCGGGATCTCCCTGTTGACAATGACCGTATGTCTTTTCGAATTCTTTAATTCCTGCCGGAATTTAAGCAGATCATTGGCATAGGTGATCTTATCATCCGCCCCGTTGACCCTGCAGAAGCAGTTATAATAGAAATTCCTGTCATCGCCTCTGACAGTTACAGCCTTTTCGATATCCTCGAAAACATTTCCGCTTAGCCATGCATTGGTGCAGTTTCTGACTGACGGAAGCTTTCCGTAAAGACGCTCATTATTTACGTCGTTCTGAAGATCTTCACGGACTTTTTTCAGGCAATAACCCTCGGGAAAAGCCCCTCCGGCGTTATCCTTATATTCGAAAGAAAGCTTTGACTCAGGATCCGATTTAAGATAAACCGCATCCCCCTTGTACTGAAGAAGTACCACGTCACAGCCCGCATCCGAGAGGATCGATATCAGCATGAGCTCATAACTGCTTATCTCTCCTTCATAAAGGATTTTGGGGACTGTATTTTCTCCGAGCCGGTTTACGATCCTTTCAAATTTATAATAAAGCCAGCACATATATTTTATATATGCGTTTTGCAGCATATTTTCGGTCTTGCCCGCTTTACTCATTTTTTCAAGGGACGCATATATCGCATCAGCCACAGTTTCGCGCTGATAATCATTCATCCTCGGCAGCCATTTTTTTAAGCTGGCATTTATAAAGGCAGGACTCATCTCAAATTTCATGCCCATCATTTCCGAATAGTATTCTAAATTCTTCTCATCCGGGTTTGGTATCCTGCCTTCTATCACCACGCCTGTCCTTCTTGACAGGTCATAATATTTCTTTATGAATTCAGCTGTCTCTTCCGAATAACTGTTTATCCTGTAAAAGTAGACGCCTTTTTCCGTTCTTGTATTAAGTTCCTTAAAATAATCCTCAAGATTAGTTATTGTTTTATGCGTTAACATACCAGTCTCTTTTTTTGTATTTTTTGTGCATTTTTACAAACACTTATACATGAATTTTAACACTCAGTAGGATGTCTTTCAAGTTTTACGCGGTGTACATAAGCTAAACTATAAAAAGCAAAAAAGAGCTGCGCAGCGGCAGCCCTTTTCTTAATTCTTGATCAGGACTTTTCAAAAAGAAACTTTTCCGGAAGCAAAAATCCCATGATGTGCCCAGATTGCAAGATCATACTTTTTCCATCAACTTGGAAGTCTCAACAGCTTTTCATAAGGACAAGAAACAGGAATCTGCAAGGTGTAAACAGTTACCCATTTCTTTTATAAAAGATGAGCTCTAAGTTCTTCACCGCTTTTTTCCGAAAGGTATGCCGGCGGTATATCAAGCATGGTCTTGCAGCCCTTCTGGCCTTCTCCCGCCATTCTGAAAGCAGCTCTTGCAGCAGCGATAAGGACACTTGTGGTAAACTCCGGGTTGGAGTCAAGCTTCAGGCTGTATTCGATAACGTGCTTGTGTTCCTTGTCGGCACCTGTTCTTCCGCTTCGGAATACAAATCCTCCGTGAGCCATACCGCTGTGGTCTCTAAGAAGCTCATCTTCGCTTATGAAGTGTACTGTAGTGTCATAATCTGCGAAGTAATTGGGCATTTCCTTGATTTCTTTTTCAACTGCAGCTGCATCGGCACCATCTTCAAGTACGACAAAGCACTCTCTTGTGTGCTTCTGGCGTGTGGTAAGTTCGGGATTTTCGCCGTTCCTTACTGCTTCAAGAGCAGATTCCACAGGAATCGTATACTGCTTTGCATTCTTTACGCCTTTTATCAGGCGGATAGCATCGGAATGTCCCTGTGAAACACCTTTGCCCCAGAAAGTGTAATCATTTCCGTCGGGAAGGATTGCGTTGGAATAGACTCTTGCAAGTGAGAACATACCCGGATCCCAGCCACAGGAGATGACAGCAACTTTTCCTGCTGCTTTTGCGGAAGCATCAACATTTGCAAAATGCTCGGGAATCCTTGCGTGAGTATCAAAGCTGTCAACGGCATTGAAGAGCTTAGCATACTTCGGTGTCTGCTCCGGAAGGTCTGTAGCACTTCCACCGCAAAGGATAAGTACGTCAATTTTGTCTGTCCAGTTTTCGATGTCTGAAGCAGATACTACAGGAATGCCTGCGCTTTTTATGCTTAAAGTTGCAGGATCTCTTCTTGTAAATACAGCAACAAGCTCCATGTCAGGAGCTGCGGAAACAGCAAGCTCAACGCCTCTTCCGAGGTTGCCGTAACCTAAAATAGCGATTCTGGTACTCATAAAAATGTCTCCTCCTTATGATTAATAAATATGATGTTAAAGTCAGATAACTTCGGTCAGGGATACAGTTTCTACTCCAAAGTTTTCTGCTAAATAAACTGTTTTGAGAGCCCAGTTTGTATGGGTTTTGTACTCATTCATGCGCTGACCTTTATGACTGCCGGAAACATAGGAATTCGAATCGTGATTCCATCCAAGGATTGCCTTAGCATCCTCATAGTCAGCCTGCGAAACCCTGTAGGCTTCGTTAACCACGGGTATCTGTTTCGGATGGATGACTGTTTTACCGGTAAAACCGCAGAGCTTATCATCACGGATCTCCTGAAGCATACCGCTTTTCCAGCCGATACCGTTGTAGTATTCCCAGACAGGACCTGAAACAACATAGTCTGTACCATAGACCGTTATTATATCGGAGAATATATTTGCTACCGGCGTAATCTTGTGGATCGATTCATCATAACGACGCCTGAAACCAAAACAGTGACAGAGATCATTACCGCCGACTCTGATATTCAGCACAAGTTCTTCAATCTTTGAAAGCGAATCCTTAAGGGAATAAAGAATATCATACCTGTTCCTAATATCTATTATAGAAGAGCTTTCATAAATCGGCATCATATAAAATCTATTAGATCCGGATTCATTTGCAAGGATAATTTCATTTATATATTCGTCAGCATTTTCGCTGCTGAATTTTGGAATGATAAATCCGGTCACTGCTCCGGCAGAGTCAGCAAGCTTCTTAACAAGACGGTTTATCTGTTCTGCAGCACGGACACGAATAAAAATCTTCGGAAGATAAAAGTCCTTCACCTGATGGGTTCTGTATATTTTCTCAAGTGACTTAACAAGTGTTTCCTCAGCTTCTGCAACAAATTTGTCATTTATCGTGTCTTCAAGACACAAGGCAAGGGAAAAATTTTTCCCGAATTTTTCAGATATAACAGAATCAACGATGCTCTCCCTGTTAGCAGGACAGTAAAGGAGGGCTCCGACGCTGTAATATATAGAATCATTTTTCATAATAATACTTATACCCCTTAACTAAAAATAAGAGTATTATAACATCTATTGAAATAAAAATAAATATGACTACGCATCCGCGATCTTTTTTATGATTCCGCAGCATTTATAGTGCCTGAGGGGGTAAAACTCCACAGGCACATTTTTTTCTTCTGCAAGTCTTATAAGGTGACCGAGCTGAGGGTCATCACTGAAGCGTTCATCTATAAGCACTTTCCATGGAACACGGCGAAGGAGTACTCTCGTCGCTTCACCTATCCCGGGCTTGATAAGATTTATATCGTCTATGCCGAATTCCCGGGCGATCTTCTCAACCTCGTCGATTCCATGCCCCTCTATGAGACTTTTATCCTCGTGATTATCAACCGAAAATTCCTTTTCTATGGCATCTATGAAATCATAGGACAAATCTGCATCTTTTAACTTTTCATAGAAAACCGCACCGTGAAAATCATTTTCACCGATTATGTCAGACCTCAGGAAGGTTCTGCTTATAAGGCCCGAAACCGTGCTGTTCAGGCAGGAGCTAGGAATAAGTATGTCCTCATGGGTTCCGCAAAGTTCCGTGACATTGGCAGGATCTGCGATAACGGCTATCTCGTCCGAAACACCTTCATAAGCGGATATATCTTTTTTCAATTCCTTAAGGATAGCTCCCTTTCCAATCCAGCCATCAAGGAAAAGTATCTGCTCCGCTGAGTATCTTTTAAGAAGATATTTCATCGCATTATCATCGATTCCTCTTCCGCGGATTATCGATATGGAATAATGCGGGATATCGATCCCATATTTGAATCTTATATATCGTTTAACGAGAATACCCACGGGAATTCCCGCTCTTGCAAGCGATACGATAACGGTATCTTTTCCTTTTCTGCTGATTATCTTATCCGAGAGAACACCCACCGCATTTGCAACGGTTTTTGCATAAGTCTCAAGGGACTCACGGTATACCTGCATATACTTTTCGGTCGGCACATATTCTATCGGGAGCATCTCACTGTAGTGCCGTCCCGACTGGATAAGCTTCTCCCGCTCTTCCGTAGGCTGGGGTTCCACCATACCCGTAATATCTTTCAAAAGTAAAATAACATCATTTTCGTTGTAAGAACTTCTCATCAATTAAACCACCTGATCAAACTTATATTATCATTGTATTCTGCCACTGCATTTATAAGAGTTTCCTCTCCGGCGCTGCCCTCTTTCGAATCCGTGATCACAAAAACATGATCGTATTTTCCGAGATCATAGATAAAAGTAACTCTTTCTTCATCGTAAAGACTTCTGAGCTCGTATCTTTCATGGAGAGGATAGGCACTGCCGCAGCTGACTTCTATGGGACTTCTTGTAGTCGAATGACTGTAAACGGTGTTTCCCGCTTCTTCAAATTTTCGGCCTGTATAAAGTGCGGGATACATGAACTCTTCCGTTCCCAGAAGGAGTATCTTTTTCCCGCTCAGTCCACTGTTTTCTTTATAAATCTCATTCCAGAGAGCTTCACATTTTTCCGCATAGTCGGTTCCGTTCACAAGCCTTCTCGCATTTACCGCGCCGCCGATATTTCTGACCTTATAATTTTCGTTTTTCCCGAAAATGCAGTCATGATATTTTCCGTCTGATTTTAATTTATCTGCAATTTCCGTATAAGCACTGTGATCGGTTTTCAAAAGATAAAAAAGCTCTATATTTTTTTCCCTGTAAACCGCAAGGTTTTCCTCAGTCATTCCGTTCAGTAATGAAGCAACAGAGAATTCGATTTTTTTCGAATATGTTTTTTCAAGTATTGAAATAATATTCAGGATCGTCTTTCCTGTAGTAAGTTCATCTTCTACAAAAACGATCCTGTCAGCTTTCAGGAGTGCCCTGTCGATATCATTTTTAACCAGCTTCTGTTCCGTGGCATGGCTGTGCTCTTCCGAAAAGAAGAGATAGTCAACACCCTCTATCGGTTCCCTTGTTGTCTGGATGTAATCCGCTCCAAGCGAAACCGCAAGCTCCGCACCTATTGCCGTGGCCGTCTCTGCAAAACCAATAAGTAAGGTTTTACTGAAATCGTATTTATCCCTTAATTTATCGGCAAGGCTGTCAAAAAGCTGCAGCGCCTTTGTCGGAGATACGGGGACATGCTTCCCCTGCATCGGGTCCACCAGAAGGTAGTTTCTCTTTTTATTGTTTTCGCGCCGCGCAATACGCACTAAATCTGCCTCAGTATATCCCAATATTATTACCTCATTTCTGAATCTTTATCTATAGGTGACGTTGCAGATAATGAACAATCCGACGCGGGACGCTTTCGCTGAAAGAAAAAACGTAACGGTACTAACGCCGCAAAGAACACGGCGTAAGTACCGACGTTTTTTATTCCCCGCTTTGGATTTGTTAATTATCTGCAACTGCAATCTACATATTTTTCATTTATCAGAAAAATACATATTACATCTTCAAAATTTTAACATACTGAGGCTTTTTTTTATAGTATCGATTTAGATCATCTTTTTCAGATTGACCATTTCAATGGCACCAACTGCGCAGTCATAACCTTTATTGCCGGCTTTACATCCGGCACGTTCTATAGCCTGCTCAATATTGTCGGTAGTAAGGATTCCGAACATTACCGGTATGCCGCTGTCTAAAGATATTGCTGCGATTCCCTTTGAAACCTCTGCACAGACATAATCATAGTGTGACGTTGAACCGCGGATAACCGCACCGACACAGATTATGGCATCATACTTTCCGCTGTCAGCCATAGCACCGGCTATTGTGGGGATTTCAAACGCTCCCGGTACCCATGCAGCCGTAATGTTTTCATTTTTTACACCATGTCTTGTGAGACCGTCGATAGCACCACCGAGCAGTTTATTAACTATTATCTCGTTAAATCTCGATGCTACGATTCCGACTCTCATTCCCTGAGGTGCAACTAAATTTCCTTCTAATACATTGATGTTGTTCATTTTTTCTCTCTCCTTTATGTAACATGTAGTTTTATTTATGCCATCTTTTCATTTGCGAAATCGTGTTTAAGTATATGACCCATTTTATTCTTCTTTGTCTCAAGATAATGGTAATCATATTTCTGCGGTTCTATCTCTATGCTTACTCTTGATCTTATCTCAAAATTAAATCCTTCAAGACCGTATATCTTATCAGGATTATTTGTAAGAAGTCTCAGTGACTTAACTCCCAGATCTTCGAGTATCTGTGCTCCGATCCAGTATTCCCTCAGGTCAGCAGCAAATCCTAGCTTTAAGTTTGCCTCAACGGTATCATATCCTTCTTCCTGAAGTGCGTAGGCTTTTATCTTATTCAAAATTCCGATACCGCGGCCTTCCTGACGCATGTAAAGGATAATTCCACGGCCTTCCTCTTCTATCATTTCCATTGATTTTTTCAGCTGAAGCCCGCAGTCACAGCGAAGCGAACCGAAGGTATCTCCCGTCAGGCATTCCGAATGAACACGGCAGAGAACATCTTCCCCGTCACCGATATCACCTTTGACAAGTGCGATATGATGTTCACCGCTGATGTCATTTATATATCCGTACATCTTGAAAAGTCCGCTTTCGGTCGGGAGACTCGCAACCGCATCTCTTACCACATGTTTGTCATGTGTGCGGCAGTAATCCTGCAGGTCCTTTATCGTAATGAATTTTAAGTCGAGCTCTTCTGCAAGTTTCCAGAGCCCTTCTTTTTTCATCATGCTTCCGTCATCTTCCATTATCTCGCAGCAGACTCCGCATTCTTTCAAACCGGCAAGACGGCAGAGGTCAACCGTAGCCTCGGTATGGCCGTTTCTTTCGAGTACACCATTTTTCCTTGCTATCAGCGGAAATACATGTCCCGGTCTTCTGAAATCTTCTGCTTTAGAATTCTCATCCACACATGCCATTATGGTCTTCGAACGTTCATAAGCGGATATTCCCGTTGACGTATCAACATGGTCAACCGATACTGTGAATGCAGTTCCATGGTTATCAGTATTATTTTTTACCATCGGAAGAAAGTTCAGTTTCCCAGCAATTTCTTCACTCATCGGAGTACATATCAGTCCTTTTGCGTACTTTGCCATAAGGTTGATATTTTCCGGCGTTGCGGTTTCCGCCGCACATATCATATCCCCTTCATTCTCTCTCGATTCATCATCGCTTACGAGGATTATTTTTCCTTTTCTTAATTCTTCGAGTGCTTCTTCTATTGTTGAGTATTTGTTCATTGTTTTACTCTCCTGTTTTTTGTTTATTTATATAAACTACGTTGTAGATAATGAAATCTAAATTGTCAAAATCCGTATTCAACAAGCTTTTCCATAGTCAGATCAGTTTCTGTTTTTGATAACGACAGTGCCTTCAAAATATATTTTCCAACGATATCATTTTCCAGATTAACCTTGTCTCCCGGTTTTCGATCTGCAAAAGTCGTTACTGCAATCGTATGCGGGATCAGTGAAACTTTGAAACAGCTGTCATCGATATAGGCGACCGTCAGGCTTATTCCGTCAATGGCTATTGAACCTTTTTCAACTATTCCGTTAAGTATTTCCCTGTCAGCTTCGATGGTGAACCATACTGCGTTTCCGTCATTTCTGACTGCTGCTATCTTTCCGGTTCCGTCTATGTGACCGCTCACTATATGACCGCCGAAGCGTCCGTCAGCCCTCATTGCTCTCTCCAGATTTACGCTGCTCCCGTTTTTCAGCTCCGAAAAAGAACTCCGGTTTATTGTCTCATTCATCACATCCGCCGTGAAACCGCTCCCCGTAAGGCTTGTGACTGTAAGGCATATACCGTTTACCGCAATGCTGTCTCCGACCTTACTGTCCTCTGTCACAGTTGATGCTTCAATCTCCACCGAACAGCTTTTTTCGCCCCTGCTTATTCTTTTAACTCTTCCTTTTTCTTCAGCTATTCCTGTAAACAAGCTCAGCCTCCTTTGTCAATTTTATATATGATCCTTAAATCTCCGTCTATGCTTTTTATTTCATCAATTTCCATCATTACTGCATCAGACGGGTGAATTATCCCCATATTTCCCACCGGACTTTTACCGTCTCCTCCGAAAAGCTTCGGTGCGATATAGACATAAAGTTCCTGCATCAGTCCTTCCCCAAGCAGTGATGCATTAAGCGTCGCACCGCCTTCTGCAAGGACACTGTCTATTCCTGACGAATGAAGTTCTTTAAGCAGTTTTTTTAAGTCAACTTTTCCATCTGCTTCTCCGGGACAGTTCAGGATTTTTATTCCTTTATCCGTAAGTTTCTTTACCTTTTCATTGTCTTCCCTTAATGCTGTGGCAATTATCGTCTCATACTCTCCGGCCGTTTTCACTATCCTGCTTTCGATATCAATTCGAAGCTTACTGTCGCAGATTATCCTGACGGGGCTTCTTCCATTTTCCATACGGCAGTTCAACATCGGATCATCTGCCATCACGGTTCCTATCCCGACCATTATCCCCATACAGCGGTGGCGGAGGAACTGTACTTCTTCTCTGGATCTTTCGCCGCTTATCCATTTTGATTCACCGGTTGCCGTGGCAATTTTTCCATCGGCGGTCATTGCATATTTACCGATGACATAAGGCGTATCTTTGGAAATATAATGAAAAAATATCCTGTTCAATTCATCAGCTTCATCTCTGAGGAAGTCTTCCACAACTTCTATTCCGGCTTCCCTGAGTGCTCTGACACCTCCGCCCGCAACCTTCGGATTAGGATCTCTTGAGCCTATTATTACTTTTTTTATCCCGCTCTCTATGATCGCCTCACTGCATGGCGGTGTTTTCCCGTAATGGCAGCAGGGCTCAAGTGTTACATAGATATCCGCCCCCTCAGGGCTTTCACTGCATGACGCAAGAGCATTTCTCTCTGCATGCAGTTCCCCGTATTTTGCATGATATCCTTCTCCTATGATCTTTCCGTCCTTTACGATCACCGCGCCGACCAAGGGATTCGGATGACACCATCCTTCGCCTTTTCGTGCCAGCTCTATGGCACGTCTCATGAATTTTTCTTCTATTCCGGACATCTTCGCCTCTTCTTTTTTTTCTTATTGATCAAAAAAGCCCTGAGTCATCAATAAGATAAACTCAGGGCTAACGCCTTTCAGATACAGAAAGAAACATGTTAAAACATATTCTCTCTATAAATCAAACCTTCTTCCATCCAGACTTTACTGTCGGTCCCGGAATCTCACCGGAGTCATGCGCATATGCGCTAGCGGACTATACCGCCGATCGGGAATTTCACCCTGCCCTGAAGACTTAAAAATTATTAACTTGTAAACGACTACACTATAACACTTAGTGAATATTTATGCAAGTGCAGGATAAACAGCTTATTTTGTCTGAGAGAAAATCCAGTCACGGACTGACTCCAACTTATAACCATAATCAAATGATGCCATATGTTCTGCTGCTCCCTCTGAGCTCTGACCTTCTTTGAGGACAGTTCCGGCTTCCCAGGTTATGAAATTATGGCTGTTGCCTTCCGCAAGCATCTTGCTTACGGCTTCTTCGAGTCCTGCTCTGTCAGACTGTGCATCAAGACCCGAAACTTCCGAGTAGGGCACTCCATCCTCGTCAAACATCGCTTTTACTTCACTCTGCCCGTTAAATGCATTCTCGTCTCCTCCTGCTGCAATATAAATCATATTTACATCTTCAATGCCCTTTATCTCACTTACATCCCACTGTCCGTCTACAATAAGTACGGCTGCATAGAGGTCAGGATTATGTGCCGCAAGATAAAGTGTCGTCATTGCACCCATAGACTGGCCGGTGCCATAAATCCTGTCTGTATCAACGCTATACTTTTCAGATACGTACTTTATCATTCCGGGTGTCAGGTTAACATAATCAGTTGTTGTATATCCATCGTGATCATCAAGAATCGTTTCAGGATATACAGGCACAAGCACAATGCTCTCGTGTTTTTCCTGCTCGGATGAGGTTGCCCATACTACTCCGCCCCATCCCTGTGTAAGGGAATATTCGGTATCTGTTCCGACGGTAGTCATATCTCCTATGAAAACGACCATGGGATAACTTTTACTCTCATCATAATCATCAGGAAGATAAATATTATATGGTACTGTAAGCCCTGTTTCCTCATCGGTATATTCTTCAACTGTGAATTTATCAACTGTTTCGGAGAGCATGGCTTGAAGTTCTTCATCATCATTTTTGTCAGTGCCCATTTCGCCTCCTCCCGCAGCAGGTCTGTTTTCACCGGTTTCATCTGTTCCCGTTTCTTCCTCTGCAGAACTCGATTCTGCAGAACTCTCTGCCACGACTGACGTTTCCGAAGACGATGCTGAAGCTGTCGCCTCCGAATTTACGGTAGTTTCTTCTGATGACTGCTGAGCTCCGTTGCTGCAGGCTGTCATGAGCATCATTGCAACTAATATTATTCCGGTTATTTTTTTCTTCATGGGTAAAATTCCTCCTCTAATAACTAACGCCTGTTATAAACTGACTTAATGTAGTTCTCTGTATGTGATAGAGTAAAGGCTGAAGCCTAACTCTATCAGCATCGGATGTCCGTTTTGCTCTGCATTCCTTCTGACATAGGCTCATAAAGAACATGAGCCAAGTCATCAGTTATGTTGCGCTGTTGCGCCGTTGCGCAAAGCTCATGCTTTGGCATCCGGCGAAAAAGATATGATACATAATGCAGCAAAAAAATCAAAAAATATGTTACAATTGTCAGATAAATATGTATTTTTGTGAGTTTTCATGTGTGGCCTTGCAGTGCTTCATCAGGAGTTAAAATATTGAATAAAGAATCTGTCCTTTCCCAAATCTATGAACTGACTAAAATACCTTTTTCCATAGTAAATTACAGCGGCAGGCTTGAATATGTGTTTCCGGATGAATTTCGGAAAGTCTATGATCCTGAGGGCTTCGCGAATCCGCCTGACACAATAGGAAAAAAGGGAAAATATCCCGATGGCGTAACAATTATCGAAATGTATGACGGATGTCAGATGTCAGTTGCAAAAATCGATGAGAACCTGTATATAACCACACCTCCCATAGGTGCCGCATCGCCTGAACGCCTCCCATGGGGATACCTGTCACATTTTATTTTTGATGATAAAAAAGAAGAATATATTAAACTTTTAAAAGATACGCCTCATGTAAATATTACAACTTTGTCGAAGGTGATCCGTCTTGTAAAAAGTATATTTTGTGATAACATTTCCTCTGATATAAACTATTTCAGGGCATCGGATAATAATTCCGAGATAATCCCCGTAAATATGACCGGTTACTCGCTATGCAGCAAATATACCTATTCCGTCATCACATTTATCCAGGACAATATATATGAAAATATAAACATGAGTGATATCTGTTCCCATGTAGGGCTTAACCGCAGTTCACTTTCCGGATATTTCAAGAAGGACACAGGGATTACCATTTCAGAATATATAAAAAAGCGGAAGCTCACAGAGGCAAAAGAGCTCCTGCTTAACAGCAAAATTTCAATAACTGAAATTTCAAATATTCTTAATTACAACGATCAAAGCTACTTTACCAAACAGTTTAGAAAGGAATTCGGCAGGACTCCGAAACAGTTCAGGATAATGAACGGAGAGATTTAATGAGCTATAAAGAATATAAAGAAAAGGACCTTGTCAGGATAGCAAAAAGAGAAAACAACAAAAAAAGAAACTATCTCATTGTGAATCCGCTTCAGGGAAAACATATGGCAGTTTCGCCGGAGCGTGCATTGGCACTTTTTGACGACCTTGCAGATAAATTGAGAGGCAGATATGAAGGAGAGAGGCTCCTTCTCATTGGATTTGCAGAAACGGCAACGGCAATCGGTGCGGAACTTGCTGTATCGCTGGGGACAAAATATATTCAGACCACGAGGGAGATCATAGACGGAGCTGAATATATTTTTTTCTCGGAAGAGCACAGCCATGCCACTGAGCAGAAGCTTGTGAAAAATGATATGGACAGAATAATTCCGGACACAGACAGGATCGTTTTTGTGGAGGATGAGGTCACAACCGGCAAGACAATATTGAATATAATAGATATTCTGGAAAAATTGTATCCGGGAAAGCTTAGATTTTCAGTGGCGTCTCTTTTGAACGCAATGACAGGTGACAGGATCGAGCTATATGGTAAAAGAAATATCGAGCTCACATATCTTTTAAAGACCGATCATGAAGGCTATGATGAGGAAGCGGAACGCTTTGAAACCGATGGGATTTATAATGGTTGCAGCGAGAACAGTCCTAAAGAAT
>CAJORC010000320.1 GCA_905236615.1 uncultured Lachnospiraceae bacterium | reverse complement strand
TAAACTGTCATGGTGCAGGAGGACAGTCATTCGGAGCATTTATACCGGAAGGACTGACTTTGAGGCTTGAAGGCGACAGCAACGATTATCTCGGAAAAGGTCTTTCGGGCGGAAAGATCGTTGTAATGCCGCCGAAGGGTGCCAACTATCATGCAGAAGATAATATCATCATCGGTAATGTTGCCCTTTACGGTGCTACATCAGGAAAAGCCTTTATCAACGGTCTTGCCGGAGAAAGATTTGCAGTAAGAAATTCCGGTGCAACAGCAGTTGTTGAAGGCTGCGGAGATCACGGCTGCGAATATATGACAGGCGGAAGGGTTCTTATACTTGGCAGAACAGGTAAGAATTTTGCAGCCGGAATGAGCGGCGGTGTTGCCTATGTACTTGATGAGAGTCTTACCCTTTATAAGAGAGTAAATAAAGCTATGGTTTCCCTTGAACAGGTAACTGATAAATATGATGTGCAGGAACTTAAAAACCTTATAGAGATGCACGTTTCAGAAACAGGTTCGGAAAAAGGAAAAAGAATACTTGATGATTTTGCCGGAATGCTTCCATACTTCAAGAAGATTATTCCTCATGACTACAAGAGAATGATGCAGACACTTGCCCATATGGAAGAGAAAGGTCTTTCTCATGAGCAGGCAGAGATTGAGGCGTTTGAACAGGTAACGAAGGAGGCATAGGAAATAAAATGGGTAAGGCAACAGGATTTTTAGAATATAACAGGGTTGAGTCTAAAGCTCTGTCCCCGCTTGATAGAATAAAGAATTTTAATGAGTTTCATATCATGCTTTCGCTTAAGGAACAGTCAGAGCAGGGAGCGCGCTGCATGGAATGCGGTGTGCCCTTCTGCCAGTACGGAGAGAGCATAAAGGGAATGACCTCAGGCTGTCCCCTTCACAATCTCATACCTGAGTGGAATGACATGGTTTTCAGAGGAAATTACGAGCAGGCATATTACAGACTTAAGAAGACAAGTAATTTCCCTGAATTTACATGCAGGGTATGTCCGGCACTTTGCGAGAAGGCATGTACATGCGGTTTAAATGGTGACAGCGTTTCTGTTCGTGAGAATGAGAGGGCGATTATTGAATATGCTTACGAAAAGGGTATAGCAAAGGCAAATCCGCCTAAAAACAGGACACAGAAGAAGGTTGCGGTTATCGGTTCCGGACCTGCGGGACTGGCGGCTGCTGATGATCTGAACAGACGCGGACACAGTGTAACGGTTTTCGAAAGAAATGATGCGGTTGGCGGTCTTTTAAGATACGGAATTCCCAACATGAAGCTTGAAAAATGGGTTATTGACCGTAAGATAAGCATTATGGAAGAAGAAGGCGTTGAATTTAAGACCTGCGTAGAAGTAGGAAAAGATCTTGCATCAAAGGAACTCTTAAAAGATTATGATGCTGTTGTGATCGCAACAGGAACAGGAAATCCGAGAGATATAAATGCTCCCGGACGTGATGTTGAAGGAATTTACTTTGCAGTAGATTTTCTTACAGATGCAACTAAGCAGCTTTATCCCGATACTGCAGTTGCTCCGAAGAATCTCTCTGCGAAGGGACTTGATGTAATTGTCATTGGAGGTGGTGATACCGGAAACGACTGTGTCGGAACCTGCATAAGACAGGGTGCAAAGAGCGTTAAACAGCTTGAGATGATGAGTGCTCCGCCGAAGGAAAGACGTGAGAGTAATCCATGGCCCCAGTGGCCTCTTGTACTGAAAACCGATTACGGTCAGGAAGAGGCTATCGCAGTATTTGGCTCTGATCCAAGAATTTACGAAACAACAGTAAAAGAATTCAAAAAGGATAAAAAGGGAAAGCTTAAATCGGCGGTTCTTGTTTCGCTTGAAGCAAAGATCGACAAAAAAAGCGGCAGAAGGATGATGGTGCCTGTAGAGGGCAGCGAGAAGGAAGTTCCCTGCCAGCTTGTTCTGATCGCAGCAGGTTTCCTCGGAACAAAGAAATATATTTTTGATGCTTTTAATCTTGAAGCTGATGAGAGAACTAACATAAAGGGCATCAACGGTTCTCATCTGACTTCACAAAAGAGTATTTTTACAGCCGGAGACGCTCATACAGGCCAGTCACTTGTTGTAAAAGCTATTGCAGACGGAAAGAAATGTGCTTTGGAAGTTGACTCTTTTTTGATGGGATACTCAAATCTGTGATATTATGATTGAAGGGTCGCAGTCATCATACCCACCGGCAGGCAAGCTTGCCGTGGTTGATGACTTTTGACCCTGACATCATATAAATTTGGAGGGAAACACAATGTCTGAAATGTCTGTCAACGAAGTGATGGATTTTATTGAGGAAAACGATGTCAAGTTTATAAAACTTGCATTTTGTGATTATTTTGGAAACCAGAAGAATATTTCTGTAATGCCGGATGAGCTTTCGCGAATTATAAAGCATGGTAAGAAATTTGATTCTTTCAGGATTGCCGGATACAATGATCCGCTTTCGCGTGATCTCTTTTTGAAACCTGACCTTTCCACAATGTGTATCCTTCCATGGAGACCGCAGGAAGGCAGGGTTATACGTTTCTACTGTAACATAATCAATGCCGATGGCGAAAAATGTCCGCTTGATCCGCGAATTTTATTAAAGGAAACGGTCAAGGAGTGCCTTGAATTTAACTTTAGGCCCCGTTTCGGACTTAACAGTGAATTTTATCTTTTCAGAACTGATGATGACGGAAATCCGACCGATATTCCCTGGGATAAGGGTGGATATTGTGACATTCCGCCTCTTGACAGGTCAGAGAATATCCGCCGTGAGATATGTCTGACCATGGAAGAAATGGGCATAAGACCGGAGGCTTCACATCATGAGGCCGGTCCGGGACAGAATGAAATTGATTTTGAGGCAGATTCCGCATTAAATACTGCCGATAATTTCATAACCTATAAGAATGTAGTAAGTGCGATTTCTGCCAGAAACGGTATTTTTGCATCCTTTGCGCCGAAACCTCTTGCGGATGAATGCGGAAACGGGCTGCATTTGAAAATCTCGCTTTTCAGAGACGGTGAAAATCTCTGGACTGCTGACAGCGCTGCAGCTGAAAGCTTTGCCGCAGGAATACTTTCCCGTATGAGGGATATTACCGTATTCTTAAATACACAGGCAGAATCTTATGACCGTTTCGGGCAGGGTGAAGCTCCGAAATATATTACATGGTCTGTTCAGAATGGTTCTAAACTCTTAAGAATACCTGAGATAAATGGTGTCCGTGATGGATTTATACTTCGTTCACCCGATTCCGGAATCAATCCATATCTGGCTTTTGCAGTTATCCTGAAAGCCGGAATGGAAGGAATAAGGAATTCAGAAAAGCTTCCTGCTGCAGTAGATGTAAGCAGTCTAGACATCGCAGAAGACGAAAGAAAGAATTATATGCTTCTTCCTCTTTCTCTTTCGGAAGCTAAAGAAGATGCGAAGAACAGTGATTTTATCCATTCTGATGAAAAGCTTAAAAAGATAGCCGATAAATTTTTAGAAGTTTTGCCGCGTGAGAAAGGTGAGGGGATCAGGATTGATTGATACTCTGATAAAGAGAGCAATTTTAATCTGCGATACTTCAAAAACCGCTGAGTCTTACCGTGATATATTTCTGAAAATGAAATTGGAGAAGATACTGGTCTGTTCAGGCGGAAATGAGGCTTGTGAACGGCTTGTAAGCGAAGAGTTCGATATAGCCGTTGTAAATGCCCCGCTAAAAAAGGAATCTGCAGAGGAAATTGCCATACATATTGCAGAAAAGAATAGCTGTCAGGTTCTGCTTATGGTAAGAAATGAATATCTTGATGAGGTCCGGTCTCATACAAGAGACTATGGGATCATTACCGTAGGTAAGCCTATTCATATGAGTGAGCTTCAGCTTGCAATGGAATACATATATGCTTTCCAGCGCAGGATCGCATTTTTTAAGAATGAGAATAAGAAGCTCCTGAAAAAAATCAATGAAATGAAGGTAATTAATCAGGCCAAGCTTCTCCTGATAGAGAAGGAGGGCTTGAACGAGGAAGAAGCTCATAAGAAAATTGAGCGGATTGCCATGAATGACCGGGTAAGCCGTATCATGGTCGCGAAGGAAATAATTTACAGGTATGAGACCTTATAAGTGATTCTGACTCCGTCGTTACTGTTCACATTTTGCAAGTGCTTACAGTAACGGTTACAATT
>CAJORC010000319.1 GCA_905236615.1 uncultured Lachnospiraceae bacterium | reverse complement strand
GGTTGGCTTCATACCGGAGATAAAGGATATCTGGATGAAGACGGTTTCCTCTTTATAAACGGAAGAGTTAAAAACCTTATCATCCTTTCAAATGGTGAGAATATTTCACCGGAAGAAATAGAGAGCAGGCTCGGAACTGAGGAGCTGATAGCTGAAATAATTGTAACAGGTGAGAATAATACTCTCACAGCAAGAATCTATCCCGATGCGGATTACGTCGCTTTGCATGGAATGGACGAGGCTCAGGTTAAGGAAAAGCTGCAGGAGATCATTGATAATTACAATTCATCGCAGCCTACCTATCGTCACATTACAGCAATTATCGTAAGGAAAAATCCTTTTAAAAGAAACGCTACCCGAAAGATACTCCGTCAGTTCGCTGATGAGGACTGAGGAGTATTATTTCCCTCCATCCCCCATATTATATATTATATGTGTAGTTTCTATTCCGAGAGGTAAGGAAGTATGCCGCTGATAAATACCTGAGCCATTATATCGGCTACTTCCTCTGCTGGAGTAGAGAGCTTCTCAGAGGTCCATTTATGCAGTACACCCAGGGTACATCCGATAGTGGATGCTACAAAGAATTTGAAGCGCTGCATTGACTGCGGAGCAGGAGATTTGTTTTCACTGATATGTCCCACATAGCGGTGGAACATGGTCATGGCCTTTGCAAAAAATTCATCACCTCTCGGGCTTTGCAGAAGGATGACAAGAAAAGGATTATTTTCAATATAATTACATATCGCGAGGAAAAAAGACTTGCACATTTCCTTATCATTTTTTGGATGGAAATCTTCCATGATATTAAATATATCATTCAGTGCTTTATCCTCAGCTGACATAAGAAGAGCCGGAATGTTTTCGTAGTGGTTGTAAAAGGTGCTGCGGACGATTCCGGCTTTTTTTACTATATCCGATACGGTGATCTTATCCATATCTTTTTCTTTTAAAAGCAGAAAGAAGGCATCACATATTGCATCCTCTGCTGTGGTATATC
Source organism: uncultured Lachnospiraceae bacterium (assembly GCA_905236615.1). Classification (GTDB taxonomy): domain Bacteria; phylum Bacillota; class Clostridia; order Lachnospirales; family Lachnospiraceae; genus NK4A144. Next base: position 2,539 of record CAJORC010000319.1, on the reverse strand, counting down.
GTTCATCGCTTTCGTTCATCTTATCATTCCCCTTCATATTTTTAAGGACTATTATAAACGTTAATAAACTTTAATGCAAACATGCATAATTAAAAGAAATTGTGTTATAATTATATCAGATATAAATAAACGGTATACCCGGTTTTGAAAGGAAGGCATCCCGTATGAAAACAGTTATAACGATAGGAAGACAGTTTGGGTCAGGTGGACGTGAGATAGGAGAGAAGCTGGCAGAACGCTTTGGCATAAAGTGCTATGATAAGGAGCTTCTGACTAAGGCTGCAAAAGACAGCGGATTATGTGAGGAAGTTTTTGAAAACCATGATGAGCGTCCGACAAGTTCATTTCTTTATAATCTTGTAATGGACACATATTCATTTGGCTATACCAATACAACATACGTTGATATGCCTGTTTCGCATAAAGTTTTCCTTGCGCAGTTTGATACTATAAAGAAGATAGCATCAGAAGGACCCTGTGTTATCGTCGGAAGATGTGCGGATTATGCACTTCAGGACTTTGATAACGTCTTAAACCTTTTTATATATGCAAAGCTGGATGACAGGGTAGAGCGTATAATGAAGCGCTTCGATGATATCAGTTCACCGGAAAAGGCTAAAGAGATGATCAGGAAAAAGGATAAACAGAGGAAGAGTTATTACGACTATTATTCATCGAAGAGATGGGGACATGTCGATACTTATGATCTGGCTATAGACAGTTCCGTACTCGGTATAGACGGAACGGTTAATCTTATCAGCCAGTATATTGAAGATTACGAAAAAAGAAATGCATAAATGATCATATTAAAAATGTCATTTATCGGAGCATTTAAAAGCTTCAGGTAAATGACATTTTTTTATTCATAATAATAAGTTTCGACTTACAGAGAGTCAAGATGATTATCGTTCCGGCCTGTGAGGATATAATCCCTGGTCGAAGTAGGAAGCCCCTTTGATGAAAGTTCCTTATGTATTTTCTTTTTTGTGTAGATATATATGACTGCAAAAACAGGTACACCCAGATACATTCCGGCAATTCCGAAAAGTCCTCCGCCGACGATTATCGAGAAGAGAACCCAGAAACCGGGAAGTCCGGTAGAGCTTCCGAAAAGCTTGGGCTTGATAAAGTTTCCGTCAAACTGCTGCAGTACAAGTATCATGATCAAAAAGTAGATACACTTTATCGGTTCTGCAAGAAGAATGAGAATAGCACTGGGTATTGCACCGAGGAACGGTCCGAAAAACGGGATAATGTTGGTTACACCTACGATAACGCTTATCAGTGTAGGGAACGGGATACCCAGTATCAGGCATACTACAAAACAGAGGATACCGATGATCGTAGAGTCGACGATACTGCTTACGATGTAGTTCTGGAAGGTTGCATTTATAAAATGCATTTCAACAACGATATCCTTGGCAACTCTTTTATTAAGTACGGCAAAGAGAATTTTTCTGAACTGTCCCAGGAAAAGATCCCTGCTTGCAAGTATGTAGATTGAAAGAATAAGTCCTAAAAGCAGATTTTTCAGGAAAGATATTCCGTTTGATATTCCGACAAAAATTCCGGAAGACACGCTGGAAAGCATTTTGTTTGCCTGCGGCATGAGATTTTCGTTTATGAATTTATTTATATCACCCGAATAACTTGAAATGAGTTGTTCGAGATCGGGATTGTCCTTAAAGAGATTTTCAAGGAAAGCATAAACATTGTTGGCATACTCCGGAAAAGAATTAACTATGCTCTTTATACTTGTGACGAGCTGGGGTACAAGCAGCTGAAAGAAAGCATAGATCACAAGGAGCAGAACAAGAACAGATAAAAATACCGAAATGTAGCGTATCGGTTTCTTGTTTTTTATCTCACAGTTTTTCCTGAACATTCTGATAAGAGCGGGAATTCCTGTATATTCAAAGAAATCCATTAAAGGTGACAGCAGGTATGCGATAAGAAATCCGTTTATCACAGGAGTGAGAACGGAAGCAAAATTTGAAAGTCCTTTGTAAAATGAGGAAAAATTATAGACTATAAAAGAAACTATAAGACAGGCGATGATAACCAAAAACGCTGTCAGACCCCAGTAGATATATTTTTTTTCAGGTTTGAATTTCATGACAGATATCTCCAGTATTTTTTATTTATTTTTATTATAGTCAAATAAAGATAAAAAATAAAGAAGAAGGCACAGATTAAATGCGTAATCTGTGCCTTTTAATCAATACATTGCGATTGCTACAAGTGATGCAACGAGTGCGCCGATCATGGGTGCAACTACTGATGTTACGAAAACGTAAGGATAACCGTCTTTTAAGGATATCTTCATCCAGTTGAGCTGTGCAACCATTCCGCCGGCGTTAGGAAGAGTATTCATACCGGTAACGGCAGCTTTCAGGGAATACATCACAGCCGGCGTGGCACTTGATACGAAATGACATTCATAAATCTTCGGACAGATTTCTGACAGCCTCTTTTTCCTCTTCGGTACTTGCAACATAGTGAGTCGTGGAGGTTATGGAGGCATGGCCTAAAAGCTTCT
>CAJORC010000318.1 GCA_905236615.1 uncultured Lachnospiraceae bacterium | reverse complement strand
GGTGCCTGATACTGTCTTTCGTCAGAACCCCGCTTCAGATAAGACTAATCCTTATATTCGGGATAGTGATTTTTAAGGACATTGGTCAGAACCTTATCAGCCAGAGTATCCGCATATCTGGAATGAACGATCGAATAAGTCCTGTCATCTCCTACACAGGTAAGATTAAATGCAGCCTTAACATGGCTTTTAAGATGATCCAGATTCCTGCTTATATATGTGATCGCCCCGATAGTTTCCGGTGCAAGCACAAGGCGGTAGGAATATCTGCGTTTAGGCATATCCTTTATATAGCGTGCGAGTGCCGTTAAAAGAACCGGTCCCGAGCATTCATTATTCGCCATTGACGGATGACAGGTATAGCTCGAAAACATTATCTCCTCATCCGTTTCACCCTTTATCAGTATCTCTCCGTAGGTCAGACTGCCTTCCTCAAGGGTGGAATCTATGAAAACATGATAATCCCCCTCTTCCAGCGACTCAAATTCATTATGGGACATACAGAAACCCCAGCGTTCTTTATAATAGCTTGATGCATAAGGGACAAGGTCCGGCTGGTCCGGAAGTGTCGTGATATGTTCTTTCAATTCCGACAAAGGCATCATCCTGTCCATCGGCAGGGAATAATGCAGGATATTTAAGTTTGATTTCTTAAATTCGCAGATCCTCTTTCCCGAAGGCGTCTCGATATAAGCATCCCTTATATTCCATTCCTTTGGAACTGTCCAGTCAAGCACCTGTGTCCCGCTTGGTACTTCGTGCATTTCAAACGGGATATCCGGAATCTCTTCCTGTAATATTTTGAAGGTTTCCCTTACTCCGTTTCCTGTAATACTTCTGCATATAGGAAAAATACGGCCGCAAAGGCCGTACATTTTTTCCCCGATCTGTCTATCAGTCATATTTACCTCAAACAATACGTCTAATTGTAGTTATTGAGCGGTAAGTAGCCGGTGATACCTTTATACCGGTTGCTTCTGTGGAAGCATGTACGATCATACCGCTGCCTATATAAATTCCAACATGTCCGGGATAGCATACTATATCCCCTGCTTTTGCCTCCGAATAGGATACAGCCTTTCCGACTGCCGCCTGTGCTCCGGAATTTCTCGGAATACTTACTCCGAAATGTGCATAAACAGACATCGTAAATCCCGAACAGTCACAGCCGTTTGTAAGTGACGTTCCGCCCGCAACATAAGGATTTCCTATAAACTGCTGGGCATAAGACGCAATGGCACTTCCGGAAGTTCCCGACTTTGAAGACTTGTCATCATCACTGCTGTCGTTCTCTTTTTCTCCTTCATCATTATCGTCATCGTCATATTCGACATCCGGCTTTTCGCTGCTTTCCTGCGCAGCCTTGGAAGCTTCTTCCTCAGCCTTCTTCTTTGCCTCTTCTTCAGCTTTTCTCTTTGCTTCTTCCTCGGCTTTCTTTCTTGCCTCTTCTTCAGCTTTCTTCTTTGCCGCTTCCGCCGCTTCTGCTGCCGCTATAGCCCTGATCTCGGCGTTCTGAGCCTGGATCTCCTGTCTGTACTTGCCTGCATCAGCTTTCGCAGCGCTCAAAAGTCCATCGAAGTCCTCAACAACTGCCTTCTGCTTATCTATTGTCGCCTCAAGCTCATTGGACTGTTCCTCGTAAGTCGACTTTATCTCAGTCATCTCGTCGAGTTCTGCCTGAAGCTTTTCTGCAGATGCCTTTGTCTCTTCCTTGGTCTTCCTGTATTTTTCCAGAAGTTCACGGTCATAGGAATAAAGCTGTTCCACATAGCTCGCCTTATTCAGAAAGTCGATAAAATTTCCGGCTTTCATAAATATTTCGATATAAGAGCCGTCAGCACCACCATTTTCATATATATATCGTATACGCTTCTTAATGGCTTCGTACTGCTTTTTCTCTTTTTCCGAAGCTTCATCAAATTTTTCCTGAGCCTCTTTTATCTGGGCATTTTTATCTTCTATTTCGTCTTCGATGATATTGACATTCGCAAGAACCTTGGCAAGTTCTTCCCTTGAGGCATTCATCGAGACTTCCGCATCCTCTCTCTCTTCGGCTATGGCATCAGCTTTACCCTCTGCCTCCTGCAGGTTTTTCTGAGACTCTGCCTGCTCTTTTTTTATCTGCTCTTTTGTCTTTCCGAACGCACCCACACAAAGAGACAGTGCCAGACAGATGCTCAATGCCGCACATATCTTCTTTTTCATTGTTACCCCCACTGTTTAAAGCCGGCACCACCACACATGGCGAACAGCAGCATTATAGCTCACAAGTTCCTACAGTTCTGGGGAAAGGAAGGACATCACGGATGTTCTCCATTCCTGTGATATACATTACAGCTCTCTCAAAGCCAAGTCCGAATCCGGCATGTCTTGTTGAGCCATACTTTCTTAAATCAAGATAAAAATCGTAGTCCTCTTCTCTCATTCCGAGCTCATTGATACGCTTTAAGAGCTTATCGTAATTATCTTCCCTCTGAGAACCGCCGATGATCTCACCGATACCGGGAACAAGACAGTCCATGGCTGCAACAGTCTTTCCGTCAGGATTCTCCTTCATGTAGAAAGCCTTGATCTCCTTCGGATAATCTGTTACGAAAACGGGACGCTTAAATACCTGCTCTGTGAGGTATCTTTCATGCTCAGTCTGAAGGTCAGCTCCCCATGAAACTTTATACTCAAAATTATCGTTGTTCTTTTCAAGTATTTCTATTGCCTCGGTATAGGTCACGCGGCCAAAATCGGAATTCATAACGTGGTTAAGTCTGTCAAGAAGTCCCTTGTCAACGAACTTGTTGAAGAATTCCATCTCTTCCGGAGCTTCTTCAAGAACATACTTGATGATGTATTTAAGCATATCCTCTGCAAGCTTCATATCATCCTCAAGGTCTGCGAAAGCAATTTCCGGCTCGATCATCCAGAACTCTGCAGCATGCCTTGTAGTATTCGAATTCTCAGCTCTGAAAGTAGGACCAAAGGTATAGATATTTCTGAAAGCCTGTGCAAAAGTCTCTCCGTTAAGCTGGCCTGATACAGTAAGGTTAGTTGACTTTCCGAAGAAATCCTCGCTGTAGTTTATGCTTCCATCCTCGTTCTTCGGGATATCATTAAGCGGAAGGGTTGTAACCTGAAACATTTCTCCGGCACCTTCTGCATCTGAACCGGTTATAAGAGGGGTATGAACATAAACAAAGCCTCTCTCCTGGAAAAATCTGTGGATGGCATAAGCAATAAGAGAACGCACGCGGAAAGTAGCCTGAAAAGTATTTGTACGAGGTCTTAAATGTGTCATCGTTCTTAAATATTCAAGAGTATGACGTTTTTTCTGGAGAGGGTAATCAGGTGTTGATGCACCTTCAACTTCGATCTCCTCCGCCTGTATCTCGAAAGGCTGCTTTGCATCGGGAGTTGCAACAAGTTCGCCCCTTGCGATTATTGCAGTTCCGACATTCAGCTTTGCAACTTCGGCAAAGTTTGCCATTTTATCATGATAAACGATCTGCAGGGTATCAAAAAATGTACCGTCAGAGATTACTGCAAATCCAAATGTCTTTGAGTCACGGTTGGATCTGAGCCATCCGCCTACTGCTATCTTTTTTCCGATATATGCCTCTCTGTTCTTGAAAAGCTCTCTTATCTCAACTAATTTTTCCATCGTCGTTACTCTCCTTAGCCTTTAATCCTCCGTCCATGTTACCATTTCCGGATTTTCAATTTTTGCATTATCAAAAAGGAATTTCTCAACAGCTTCTGTAAGCGTTGCTTCTTTGAAATTTTCCTCTCCCTTGTGTTCCTTCAGAGTTGAAAGGAATGCATCAACGGAAGCATAGCCGTATTTCTCCGCATATTCCGCATAAGCTTTTTTGAGATCCTCATCAGTGACCTTTATTCCCTCTGCCTGCGCGAGCGCATGAACAAGAAGTTCCTGCTTTGCATAAGACTCGGCATATGTTCTGATCTCTTCCTCCAACTGCTCCTGAGTCATTCCAAAGCTTGAAAGATAGCTTTCCATTGTCATTCCGTAAGCCTTTATGTTTGCCTCAAAAGTAGTTTTCTGCTCTTCTACGATGCTGTCTATAAGCCAGCTCGGAAGTTCATTTCCTGAAACTATCTCAGAATTTGCTTCCACTTTTTCAAGAAGATCGCCGTAAACTTCGGAACGTGCACTTTCCTGCTTTGATTTTTCAAGGTTAGCTTTGATCTTTGCAATATACTCTTCCTTTGTTGACACTTCCGGATCAAGTTCCTTTGCAACCGCGTCGTCAAGTTCGGGAACCACATTCTCGCTTATTGAATTTATGGTCACATCAAAAATAACATCCTGACCCGCAAGTTCTGCCGAACCGTAATTTTCCGGGAAAGTCAGGTTCAGAGCAACCTTTTCCCCGGTCTCATGACCGATAAGGCCATCCTCAAATCCATTGATAAATGTACCGGAGCCGATCACCAGGTCGTATCCCTGTGCTGTTCCGCCGTTAAATGCAACTCCGTCCTTCGTTCCGACATAATCTATATTGACTGTATCACCATTCTGAACCGCCCTGCCGGTCACAGCGGTCATCGTTCCCTTTGCCGAAAGATTACTGCTGACAGTCTCCTCAACTTCCTTATCAGAAACCGTAGTATCATTGACCGATACGCTGAGTCCCTTGTAATCGCCGAGCTTGACATACTTTGATGCATCCACGGATGATATGTCTTTTTTATCCCCGCATCCGCTCATTAAAACCGATGCCGCCATCGCGACCGCAAATAGTAAATATGACTTTTTCATAATTATTTAATCCTCAATTCCTAAAAATATAATAATTAAAAACCCACTTAATAATTTATATCACATTTTTCCCCTTATTAAAAGTAGATTATGTATTTACCATACGAAAAAAACATGTTAAACTAGTGGGGTATGTTCTTGTTAGTTTAGGAGGTTTTACTGAATTGAATACGTTGCCTATCGTTTTAATCGTTATTTTAGTGGTTCTTATCGCCGCTATCGTTGCACTTTATTTCCTCGGAAGACGTCTTGAGAAAAAACAGGCCGAAGGTCAGGCAGCCATTGAAGCCACTTCTGCCACCGTTCCTCTTCTCATAATCGATAAAAAGGTCATGAAGATAAAAGATTCCGGACTTCCGGACGCTGTCATCGAGCAGATCCCGAAGTGGCGCCGCGGTACAAAGGTGCAGGTCGTAAAAGCCAAGATCGGTGGTTACCAGACAATGGTAAACCAGAAAATGAACCGTATGGGCGGAGGTCCTGCAACAACAAAGGTTCAGTCACAGATTGTTACTCTTGTCTGTGACAGCAAAGAAGTTTTCGATGCCATTCCTTTGAAAAAGGAAGTCAAGGCTACCGTCGGCGGCGGTATCCATATCACAGCCGTTAAGGGCGTTCACGGCAACGCTGTGGAAAAAGCTCCTGAGAAGAAGCTTTCAAAATTCCAGCAGTGGAAAGAAAATATCCAGAAAAAAGCCGGTGCAAAACCACTTCAGTAATATTAATTCATAAATAAAAGAGGTCGGGTTTCAGTCAAACCCGACCTCTTTTATTTATGAACAAATCCTTAATCCAGAAAGCCTTTCATCGCATCCGTAAACTGCAGTGTATTCTCTGCCACAACACGGCATGCGCATAAAGGATAATTATCGGGCAGAACTTTGCTGCAGGCTTCCGGTTCCCAGTAAATCAGTCCCAGTCCTCTTCCTGACGGAACAGCCTCAATGGCATTTCTGACCAGTTTTATCATGTCAGCCGTCTCTTCCGGTTCTGTTTCAAGTCCGCCGATCTCACATATCATGACATCCTTGTCAAATTTCTTCGCACATTTCATCATATTAACCGAGAGATCATGTATCGTTTCCTTGTAGGTCTTACCTATCCAGTAAGGATAATAAGACATGCCTATCACATCTGTTTTTGCCTTATAATGGCCTAAAATATCATCTAAAAATTCTTCAAAGAATTTTCTGTTTTGTCCCTCAGCCAGATGCATTATGACCTTAGTATCAGGAAATATGTTCTTTACAGCCTCATAACCTGCAGTGAGAAATTTTGCAAGATTTCTCTTTTCGTCAGGATATTTTCCCAAAGGGAAGAGCATACCGTTATTAACCTCATTACCGGTCTGTACAAAGTCAGGTGTAATATTAAGATCCCGTAAAGCCTCCATAAAACGCTCTGTGTGCTCCTGTATCAGTGCAACTGCCCATACATCATCAGCAGCCGACCAGAGTTTGGGGATATCCTGATATTCGGGATCTGCAAAATGATCACTGTAATGCAGGTCTATCATCAGCTTAAATCCCTTTTCTTTTGCACGTTTTGCTGCCTCAAGCACATTGTTCTTATCACAGAATCCCAGCATGACTCTCTTGCCGTTGTTTTTTCTCCAAAAACAGCTGCTGGGCGGATCTACGAAAAGCCTCAGCCTGATAGTATCTATACCATATCCCTTAAGCAGGTCAAGCGGATCCGACACCTGCATATTTTCATCAACATAGCTCATTCCCAGCTTTTCCAGCATGGAAAGCCAGCTTACGTCTGCCCCTTTGATCATATGTTTTTTCCCTTCAATAATAAACTCAGCTGTCTACACAAAAAGCC
>CAJORC010000317.1 GCA_905236615.1 uncultured Lachnospiraceae bacterium | reverse complement strand
TGCATGGGAATTATTCGAAAAAAACGGGGCAGATTTATGTATTTTTGATGTAATGATGCCGGGTATGGACGGTTTTGAACTTACAGGAAAAATACGGGAGAAATATAAAGTACCGATAATCATTCTTTCAGCAAAGGACAGAGAGGTTGATAAGGTTACAGGTCTTGAAGCAGGTGCCGATGACTATCTGACAAAGCCTTTTGGCGAGAAAGAGCTTCTGGCGAGAGTGAGGGCAGCTCTGAGACGTTTTTATGACCTTAATGACAGCGTTCCCGGGCAGGAGAAAATATTAAAGGCAGGAAAACTTGAACTTGATACAGATATGAAGAAGGTGTCGAAGAATGGAGACGAAATCGTTCTTACTGCGATGGAATACAAAATTCTTGAATTACTGATGAAAAATCAGGGAAGAGTGTTTACGAAGACACAGGTTTATGAAAATATAAGCGGAGCCTATTTTGAGGCAGATGCCAACACTCTTATGGTTCATATTTCGAAGATAAGGGAAAAAATAGAAGATGACCCTAAAAATCCTGTTTATTTAAAAACTGTCCGTGGTCTGGGATATAAGTTTGAGAAGATAGAAAAATGAGAAAGATAACTGAAGGTGTAAAAGAAGAGCTGCCGAAAAGACATGTAAGAGGCAGTGTATATAGCTTTATCATGGGCAATTACATTGTAGTTGCTCTTATTGCTGTGGCACTTTGGCTTCTGGTTATAAATTTTTCACAGTTTCTTAGAGGGAAAGCGGTTGAACTTCCTGACATCAAAGAATTTCTTGATTCAGTAGTCGTGGTAAAAAATGATAATTACGGTGCTCTTGAAATTAAGAAATATATGGGAGAAAACGGATATATCGAGGTGCTTGACGGAGATGCAAACGTGATATACTGTTCCGATCCTGAGAAGAAAAACGTTTATACTAAAAGAGCAGTAAAATTTATTCCGGACGTAGATGTGGGAAGTTTTTACTATATAGAAAAAATCAAATCTGAAAGCGGACAGACGGAGTATCTGGTAAGTAAGTTTAAAAGCAATGATAATGACGAATATTATAATCATCTTGCCGGAGTCGCTGTTTTGGACAGCAACAGAAAGGTCATCTACTCGGATATGGATGTTGGAAGCGAGCAGTTTACTGCTGCGGAGATAAATATATTGACCGGTTTGGATGAGGACTTTGTGTATTCTCAGAAATATGTGATCAATCTTAGTGATGGAAGCTGGAGATATCTTATTATGCATATCGATGCCTTTTCCAGATATAATGACGGAAGGCAGGAGAAGATAACGATCTTCATTTATCTTATCGGAATTGTTTTAGTGATCATACTTATGGGAATTTTCGCATTTAAAATTAGCAGGAGTGTAAAGAAGCCGCTGACTATTCTTGAAGGTGAAATGAAAGAATTTTCAGAAAAGACAATGATAGAATCACATGATTATATCGGACCGAAGGAATTTGTCGGAGTAATCAATGCTTTTGATGATATGATGTTAAGGCTTCAGAGATCTGAAGACGAAAGAATGAAAATGGAAAGAGACCGCCAGAAGATGCTTATGGATATATCTCATGATCTGAGGACTCCGCTGACGGTAATACTCGGCTATTCAAAATTGATAGAGTCCGGTGAGTCTTCAGAAAATAACTCAAGGGAAATGGCATCAAAGATTGTAAAAAAAGCCAATTATATGCAGGAACTGGTAGAAAACTTTTTCCTTTTCAGCAAGCTTGAAAGTCCACAGTTTAAGTTGGATATGAAACGTGGAAATATCTGTGATTTTTTCAGGGAATATATTGCGGGTAAATACGGAGAACTGGAAGATGAAGGATATGAACTTGAATTCAGTATTCCCGAAGATGCTGAAGTTTATGCAGACTTTGATGAGGTACAGCTTCAGCGTTCTTTTGAAAATATTATAGCCAATTCCGTAAGACATAATGAAAAATATACAAGAATCTTTGCGTCTATTTCCTTCGACGAAAAAAATGTTATAATAAGACTTGGCGATAACGGAAGGGGAATACCTAAAGAAATCCGAAAGAATATATTTGAGCCTTTTGTAACGGGAGATGAAGCAAGGGGCGGAAGCGGTACAGGTCTTGGACTTTCCATAGTTAAAAAGATCGTCGAGGAACACGGAGGAACTGTTAAAGTATTGAATAATCCGGTTCCCGAATGGACAACTTTGTTTGAAATAATTATACCAATCGTACGAGGAGCGTAAAATGGAACTTTGGGATATTTATGATGAAAATAAGAAACTTACCGGAAGGACAATGGAGCGTAATGACTGGAATATGAAGGATGGTGATTTTCATCTTACTGTTCTGGGTGCGATAAAGAGAAAAGATGGAAAGTATCTGATTACGAAAAGAGCCATGGATAAAGAATGGGCACCGGGTGCATGGGAAATCCCGGGAGGCGGAGTCAGAGCGGGAGAAAGCTCGGAAGAAGCTGTAAAGCGTGAGATCAGGGAAGAAACCGGAATTGACGTTTCAGAAGCAGATGGCGGGTATGTATTTACTTACAAGAGAGTTAATCCCGAGGAGAAAAATAATTATTTTGTCGATGTATATAGCTTTGAAATCGATTTCAGGGATGACGAAGTAAAAGCGCAGGAAGATGAGACCAGTGGTTTTGCCATTGTGGGAATTGAGGAGATCAGAGAACAGGCATCAAAAGGACAATTCTTGCATTATGACAGTATTAAAAGAATATTTGAATGAATACATTAATTTGTGATACAATTGTCATGTAATTTTTTGTAAAGAAAGTTCGTTGTGTGAAATAGATAAAAGAGAGGGGATAGGATATGTCTGAAAACACAGAGAGAAGAAGAACCAGAAGGATGGATTTGGATGTCAGGGTTGAGATGACGAGAGCTGACAAGGAAAATTCCGAAACCATACCTGTAGAAACACTTGATATTTCAAGAGCAGGTATTGGGTTTTTCTGTGAAAAGGAACTTGTAAATGGTGCCATTTATCGTGCTGATATAAGGATATGGACCGGAGATACTATTTCTGCGTTTATTAATCTTGTCAGAGTTTCAAGGCAGGAAAATGGAAATATTTACGGTGGTGTCTTTATAGGAATGCCGGAATCTGACTGGTGTAGAATTGGCGTTTACGAGACCTATAAGGAATACGACGAGGCACACGAAAAAGACTGAAAATTTAAGAAAAAAATCTATCTGATAAAGGCACTTCATTCTGCATGTGAAGTGCCTTTATTGCTTGTGAAATCCATGCGATTGGATTATAATAAATACATC
>CAJORC010000316.1 GCA_905236615.1 uncultured Lachnospiraceae bacterium | reverse complement strand
CTCCGGCTTCTTTAACAAATACTCTCCGATTTTCTTACTTTCCTACAACCTTAACTGTAATTTTTCCGCTGAAATTATTTCCGCTGTCATCGCTGTAGTTGACTTTCAGATCGTAGCTTCCGGCTTTGCTCATATCAACAGCCGAGCTGTCAACACTGAAGCCCTTTCTGAGAATTTTTACGCTGCCGTTTCCATATCTGACGGTTATTCTTATATCGTCTGTTTTCAGTTCTGAACCGGTTCTGTATATCTTTGCTGTCTTTCTGACAGTAATTCCGCTCACTTCCTTTTCAACAGCAGAATCCTCCAATCCTGTTGAAACGCTGAAAGTAGCTGCACTGTCTTCCGGATCATTTGTTACTGAAAGACTTCCGTCTTTTACGGTAAGATAATATCCCGGATATCTGACGCTCTCGAATGTTACCCCGTCTTTAACCGAACTGTCAAAGCCCTTTAAGGTCTTGAAAGTCATACGTTTTGAATCTGCGGTAAATCCGTCTGAAGATGCTTTCTGATAATCCTGACCCATCGTTACACCCTTATCACTGTCAACCTGCAGATAAAGACCTGCCTTATTATAAGACTCGATAGAAACATAAGCATCATTATCGGGATCTGCCTTGCCTGCAACGATCTGCCAGAGCGCATCATTTTCCTCCGCATCAGCATCAACCGATACAGGAACATCTTTATAAGGATATTTTCCATCTTCAAGTGAATTTGTAAATTTCCTGTGAGCTATGGGATTTCCGCTGCTGTCCTTTATCGTACTTGTCTTTCCGTTTATTCCGGTTGAAGTCTCTTCGATATAGTTAATGCTTCCATCCTCATTAAAGCTCATTTCCTGTATGGCTATAACCCTTCTGAATCCGGAGCCCCACGGAAGTGATCCGTTATGATGTATGAAGTAGGTCTTTCCCTTGAAGTCTATAACTGCCATGTGATTGGTATTTGATGTAGCTGTCGGCTCCATCAGAGTTCCTTCATATTTATAACTTTCAGCAAGAAGGTCATCCGTCACGGCATAAGCCATTCTCTCTCTCCAGTTCATTGCATAGAAAAGATAGTATTTACCGTAATAATTTCCGTCCGAATCCTGTCTTCTGTATATCCACGGTGCTTCTGTGAAGCCATCGCTTCCGGTCATTCCCGTTATCTTTGCTTCGAGGATATCCCCATCTTTGCCTGCTGCCCTCTCACTTGAAGTCACAGCCGTTATCTTTCCGTCATTGTTCCGGTCAGCTATGGAAATCATGTCTTCATTAAGTTCTGCAATATTGTAGTTGGTATTGCCCCAAGCCACATACCTGTGCTCAACTCCGTCAACTGTCTCAACCCATGCCGTGGGGTCGATGTCTCCCCAGCTGGGACTTGCTTTTGTCTGTGAATCCAGTACCAGCGGCTTGCCGATATCGGTAAAAGGACCTGTCGGTGAATCCGATACGGCTACACCTATGCATTTTCCCTCGCCGCCTGCGGTACTTTCTGCACAGTAATAGAAGTAATATTTATCCTTGTACTTCATTACCTGACCTGCCCATGCGGAAGAACTGTCAGCCCATTTGATATCAGTCATGCTGAGGATCGTTCCCTCGTATTTGAAATTTTTCAGATCCTTTGTGGAATAGCATCGCCAGTCCGGCATCTGATAGCTGTCACCGGAAGATGCATCATGTCCTACATAAATATAAACCGTATCTCCGTCAACAAGTGCCGACGGATCTCCACCATAAAGGATTTCACCCTTATCGTCAAATCCCAGAACCGGATTTCCTGTATTGCTCTTTACAAGTGAAACCGTATTCTTCTCTGCAGCATATATATTTACTGCCGGTATCGCAGCCGTACCTCCGAGTATCATCGAAAGTGTAAGCAGTCCGGCAACTATTCTGTTCTTCATTATTTATAAATCCTCCATTATCCAAATCCATTGGCCGGGGACAGCCTCAACTGCCCCCAACCTCATAAATCCTTTATTTGATCTTTGCCCTTAATGTTGCCTTATACTTCTTTCCTCCGATAACTGCTGTTATCTTTGTCGAACCTGCAGCTTTAACGGTAATCGTTCCATCGGATGAAATTTCAGCCACAGAAGTTTTTGATGAGCTGTAGGAGTCAACCGTTGTATAAGTTATGCCTGAAAGCATGTCTGAAATACTGTATTTTCCTGTGCTCCTTACTGTCAGCTTCTTCATCTTCGGCACTTCGGCATTTATGGAATAAACTTCTTTCTCACCGTTCTTTCCTAATGCTGTAACCGTCGTTGTACCGGTTTTCTTTACTGTTACCTTGCCCTTCTTTGTAACCTTTACAAGCTTTTTGTTTTCAACAACAAACTTCTTAACCTTAAATGAAGGTCTGATATAATACTTAACTTTAGCTGTAAGAAGGTTCGGTCTGTCTGTTGAAAGGATACCTCCCTCCGGAGCCTTTGGTGTTGTCTTGTCCTCAGAAACCGTATTGTTTCCGGACGGTGTCTCGGGTGTTTCGGGTGTACCCGGTTCATCAGGATCAACAGGTGTTTCAGGCTCTTTCTCACCGGTTACGGTTACCTCGCTCAGATATTCAACAGGGTATCCGTCATAAAGCGATGTCAGTGTTACTTTTACTTCTGCTTTTCCGGCCTTTACTGCCTTTATGCTTATAATTCCGTCTTTCTCCTCTGCAGCTGCAACGCTTTCATCAGAAGATTCAAAAGCTGCCGTAAGATTATCTGTTACATCTTTAGAAATCTTAATGATCTCTCTGCTCTCACCCTTTTCAAGACTCAGACTTTCGCTGTAAGAGGAATCATCTACCTTTGCGAAAGGATCGAGATAATCTGTGTCTGCTTCTGCTGCTTCTATTGCTGCGCGGAGCTTTTCAGCTGCTTCTGTTATCTCAGCCTTTGTCTCTGCCTTATCAGCTGCTTCTGCTGCTTCCTTGAGTTCTTTAAGTGTATCATTTAAGTTTACAGCGATATCAAGTATATCTGCCGCTTCTTTAAGAAGACTTTCAAGTTCTGTTCTGTCGGGAGCCTTAACTGTAACTACGAAATTCTGTGATGCCGTAAGACTGCCTTCTGTTACGGAAGCTGTCAGTGTCACCTTCGTATCAGCTTTAACGCTGTTTACTGTACCGTCAGCTGCTATCACTGACTCATCGGATGATTTCCAGCTTACCTTCATCTCATTAACTTCATCCACAAGATTCAGCTTGAAGTAAATCTCATCAGCTGAAGCATTGCGGTTCAGAATGTTATCGATCGTAAGAAGGCTTTCAAATTCCTTCCGGAATGCATCCACGAAAGGTGCCTGAATCTCTTCGGCGCTCTTTGCTCCATTGTAAACCGCGAACTTCGAGATTGTTCCTGTGTAGTTCGGGTCAGGTGACCAGCATGACTTTCCGAGATAACCTAATACATCATTTTTGCATCCGTTATTAATGATCTCTTCAATGCTGTATCCTGAATTAAGAGTATTTCCAACCTGTACACCGTTCAGATAAAGTGTTACCTTACCTTCATCAAATACCATGTCGGCTGTATAATCCTTACCTGCGGCTGTTGTAATTCCGGTATCGTAAAGAAGCTCTCTGCTAGAATTCTTTATACCCGATCTCAATGTGCTTCCGCCAAATGCCGGTGAAAGGAAGAGATAGTTTGTACCTGTGCTCTGAGGATTTGAACCTATGCAGTAAGCCCATGCATTTGCTCCGCATGAAGCGTCTCTGGAGAAGGTACACTCAATAGTAAACTTCTCTTTATCACTGAGCGCATCCATTATCGAAAGCGGAAGTGTCACATAACCGCTGCTCGTAAGCTTAAGTACTCCGTCTTCTGCTTTTACACCGCTGCCCTTGATTGTTGCACTGTTTTTGTTGCCTGACTTATCAGCTATCGTTGTTCCGTCAATGCTGCTGAAATCCAATTCAACTGCGGTTTTGCTGTTAACAACGTCAGAAGTCTCTACTGTTACTTTTGTTTCTGCTTTCTTTGTTACCGATCCATATGTTACTGATGTTGTGATAACACAGCTTCCCTCTGCTACAGCGGTTACTGTTCCGTTTTTAACCGTTGCCACTGACTCATCAGAAGAATCATAGGAAACCGTATATCCCTTTATTGCTGAAGGAACGCTGAGTTCAACCGAACCTGTCTTTCCTGCCTTAAGTACAAGCGACTCTGCGGCAGTGATTCCTTTTTCATCAAAAATATCCTCAGCTGATTTTCCATCATAAAGGCTGTATATCTGGTTTGCATCAAGAACTTCATCATAGAGATAGAGATCATCTATATATCCCTGATACTCATTATCCCAGTTGGTAACTCCGAGATAGATTCCCTGATGTTCACCGTTAAGTGCATCCGCAGCCTTACCTGTTGTTGTTAATTCACCATTTTCATAAACCTTGGTAGTATTTCCATCCTGTGTAATGGTGATCATCTTCCACTCATTTTTCTCATGAGCCACATGTCCTATGGTTGTCCAGCTATAGCTGTTGTTTGCAGACTCATTTGTCCATACCTTATAGTTGCTCTTGTCATCAGCTCCGGAAATAGCAAGCCATTTCTCAGGATTATGATAGCCAAGGAATACAGTTGCGGCATTTACTTCAACCGTATCGGTAGCTTTCGTCCAGAATGACAATGTATATTTGTCACCAATGTTTTCATTTGCAAGTTTTACACCATAATCTCCAAGAAGGACTGCCTTGTCTCCTGCCTTTTCTGTGTGACCTTCTCCGTAAACAACTTCTCCGTTGTATGCACCAAGTCCGGTAATCACAGCCTTTGCACCCTCAGGAAGCTTTCCATCAAAGTTCTCATGTGCAGCTTCTTTCGGAAGACCTGTGTAATTCTTTGTTTTATAGATATCTGCTACTTCTGCTGAACTGATTCCTCTGTTGTAAACAGTGATATCATCGATAAGACCCGTGAAATATTCACCATTGTCCCAGCTTGCTCTTCCTATACGGAATATACCCTTATCTGCCTCACCAAAGATATCCTTAAGTGATATTGAAGAAGAAACGCTGCTGACCTTTTCGCCATTTACATAAAGAGTTGTGGAATCAGCATTTGCAACTACTGTAACCATCTTCCAGCTGTCATCATATTTTCCGCTTGTGAAACTGTTTACAGCTGAACGGCTTCCCGAATCCATGAATCTCTGAACAAAGATACCATCATCATTAAAGCTGCTTGATGCTGAAGTATCAATTATTCCGAGGTATGTTTCAAAATTGCTTCCAAATGCCGTATCGCTGCTTCCCCACTTTATTGCGTCCGCATACGGAGCAGCAAATACAGCCCATCCGCCGTTATCCTGAACCTTACTCCAGTAGTTAATTGTAACCTCCGACTGGCCTGCAAGAAGAGCAGTTCCGTCTTCTGCAGTTATATCCAGATACTGTTTATCAGAAGCAGAAAGTGAAAGTGCCTTACCTCCAAGCTCATCATTGGAAACAGTTACAGGAGCATTATGAGCTTCAACCTTTACTCCGTCCGCGCTGAATGCATCATCTCCGTCAAACGAAAGATTGAAGATTGCCGAATCTTTAAGTGAGATCTCTGAAATCTCCTCATCCTCATTTTCTTTCTCCGTTCCCCACTTGTCCATAACTGCTTTATATTCTTCTGCAGTTATAGGAAGAACCGAACCATGTCTCATCTTTGAAGGATAAGAATAGTCTGATGCTGCCTTAAACTCTCCTGATGCAATATCAGTCGTTGTTGCAGGGAAATATCCCTTGCTTGTTGCAAAACGGTCAAGTATCACACAATACTCATCAACATCTGCATCTGCTGCATCATCAGGATTAACCTTGTAGATCATTCCTCCTTCAACACCTGATGTCCCGGAAAGGAAAGATGAATCTACAGCTTCCCAGTTACCTTTTAATTTCTTGCTCTTCTCCATGTATTCATAGCCGGTAGACTCATTCTTTGAAATTCTGTAATACCAGTCACCAACCTTGATCACGGATGTATCAATTGTTGCAAAGCTGTTCTCGATCCATATTTCAGGTTCGGAGAATGTATAGAAATCTCTTGTTGTTGCACAGTATACTCTGTGTTTTTTATAGCTGTCAGTAGAATTTGTAGATGACCAGAATACAAAATATTCACCCTTGTCTTCATCATAAACAGCTTCGGGTGCCCAGGCCATACCTGCATTGTCTGCAGCAACCTCTACAAGTCTCTCATCCGACCAGTTTACAAGGTCTGTTGACTCATATACTGCGATCGAATGACTTCCGTTCACACCTGACTCCGGCCATGGAGTTGAATCTGTCTTCATCCTTGAGTAAATCGAAAGATCTGTTGCTATAAGGTAGAACTTGTCTCCCTCAGGTGAACGGATTATCGAAGGATCTCTAAGTCCGGTCTCTCCAAGCGTGGATGTAAAGATCGGCTCTCCGCTGTTTAACAGTGTGAAATTTCTTCCATCTTTGCTTGAAGAAAAGTATATCTGCTCATCAGTATCCGATGTCGGGAAAGTCTCTCCTACAAAGTGAACGAAAATATAATCCTCAGGATTAACCTCTCCTGCCTTTGCCTTTACAGTCAGTTTGAAAGGTTTTGTAATGCTGCTTCCGCCATTTTTGATCGTTGCGGTAACCGTAACTTCAGTATCCTCAGCCTGTCTTCTTACAACACCTGCAGCCTTTCCGTCTGCTGCGGCAGCTGTAACAACATCCTCAGCAGATGATTTCCAGCTGATCTCAGAACCGTTCTTTCCGGTTTCAGGAAGAGTGATATTACCTCTGATATCATCTGCATTAGGAATATCAAGTGCATCTGCGTCTGCTGCAGCAAGTTCAGCCTCATTTCCTATATATACTGTGAGACTATAGTCAAGACCAAGGGCCTCTGCCTGGTTTGCTGCTGTTTCATTTAATACAGGCTTTCCGTCTTTATCAAAGCTTACATAGTTGATCTCTGCATTACGGCAAGGATCATAAAGAGGATCCTTATCTGCGTAATCGCACTTATTCTGATGACATCTCTCATCCCTTGCATGGTAAACAATTACAACGTTTCCATCCTCATCCCGGGTAAAGGAATTATGACCCGGACCGTATTCATCAAGATTTGTAAGATCATCTGATGAAAGTATCGGCTCATCGTCCTTTGTCCAGCTGT
>CAJORC010000315.1 GCA_905236615.1 uncultured Lachnospiraceae bacterium | reverse complement strand
CCTGTCACCCGCAATATGCCTCTGCAATGCAATTTCCATGGCATCGTAGACAGCCTTTTCTTCCGCGGTTATCTTCATGAGTTCATAGAAATCCCTGTCACCAATATTATCATCTCCGGAACTCTCAAGATAATATCTTACCGACCTGTAAACCACATAATTGACCGGTATGGGGAAATCAAAAGTCCATTCATAATCAATTACATTCCAGCCGTCCTTATAAACAAGATTTGAGAAGACAAGGTCTATATCCGTGGTACCCATGCTTGTATGTTCCCCGGGTACTTCCGAAACTCCGAATATTTCCTTAAACTCGTCTGTAACCGTGAATTTATTAACAGCAATAGCCCTAAGTGTCTCGGCAAATTTCTGCATTATTCCGACAACATCATCAATACGGCCTCTTGCCCTGAGCAGATCGAGCTCATAAGCCATTGTGATTCCGTCAAGATATTCAAATTCAAGCGAATTAAGCGTTCCATCAAGGTTATTCCTGCGCATGACCTCATTCGGCTTAAAGTTTGTACCGCTGAACTCTTCCAGAAGATGTTCGTAAACACCAAAGGTATGTTCAAGATGCTTTACCGATTCCGGTGAGAGCGGGTACTTGATGACAAATCTCTTGTGGTTTCCGTCTTCAGCTATATCAGTTCTGATCTGATACTTATAATCACGCTCATTTGAATGCTTCGAGTAGATCGGATAACGGGTTGAGAATCCTTCGAGTCTTTCATCTTTATTCATTACAACAAGGAATGAATTAGAAAAGAAAGGAAAACTTCCGTCCCTCACTGTTTCATCAAAAGCGTATCCCTCATCAAAAGCCGTAAAACGCTCATTGTCAAAATTTCTCATATTATCGGTAAAATCACCGACAGTAGGAAGCTTGGAATCAGAATAAACCATTATGGGAAGCTTGTAGTCGGGATAGGGATAGAAGAATCTGCACTTAAATCCCGCATCATGTGCAAGTTTTTTAAGTTCATCCCTTGAAAATGTCCTTGCCTGACCTCCGTTAGGATATCCCATTATGGAGTCGAAATATCTGCCTGTATGATCTTCCCTGCATCCGGCAAAATATTTCATGCCATATTTATTTTCAATGGCAACAACTATCTTTCCGCCTTCCTTCAGATGTGAAGAAAGGATCTTCAGGAATTTGTCATAAGGCTTCGGATCATTGATATATGAAAGAGCATACTCAAGAACGCCTATGAGCATTATGTAATCATACTTCTCTTTGAGATTTTTCTCTATATCCTGAAAATTACCTACTTTAATCTCTATATTATCCGCTTCTTTATTTCTGTAAGCGTTTATAAGGCTTCTCTTTTTACTGAGTTCGATACAGGTGACCGACTTCGCCATACGGCTCAGTGTTCCCGTAACAGCTCCGCATCCGGCTCCTACTTCCAGAACACTGTCTGTCTTCTCTACCGGTACAAAGTCAACAATGTTTCCTCTGAGATGAGACAGATGATAAAGGGTACTCCAGCGCATCTTTTCTCCGATTACACGATTATAATCCTCGGCAGGAGTTGTCTTTACAATTTCCAAAAGCTCATCTTCTTCTGCTCCTTCACTGTAAAAATCCTCTCCCGGATAATATGTATAATCCAGTATTACATTTCCGACTTTTTCCCTCTTTGTCTCCATCTGACTTATACTCCTCTAATAACACTAATGGTTATTTTGCAACTTTCTCTACAGTAGTCTCCATGCCCATATCGTAATATCCCACCGTATCCTTTGAGGAAATAACATTTATGCTGAATATATCATACATTCTCTGATATACGGTGAATTCTCCGTCCCTGTAACCGACACATCCGAAGGATATAAGGTATTCTCCGCCCTGCAGGCTCATCTCCTGAGTGAAATTAACGATCAGTTCATCTCCCTCTTCAGGATTTCCCGTATCGATATGCTCAAACATCGTGTTTGTTCCGGTTATCTCAACGCCCATGCGGTTCTTGAATGAACATGCAAGTATAGGCTGCTGTATACGGGTGTTGAAATGTACCTTCATCCTTATGGTGAAGCTGTCACCCTTTACTATAGTATTTGTAACTTCTCCGCTGTTGTCCACACAGCAGAAATCAATTATCTCCGCAAGTCCGCTTCCGTAAATATCCTTCGACGGGTTGAGCACCATTCTGTCCTGCCAGAGCTTAGGCTGATTCTCTCCGTCTTTCTTTGAGCCGCCTCTGTTAAATGAAGAGGCATTGCTGTCAGGCTTGGCATCCAGCTGATGTACAAGCACTTTTTTATACATATCTATCATGACCTTAGGCGTTCCTTCTCCGAGCTTAACGCCCCTGTCAAGAAGAATAACCCTGTCACAGTATTTTGAAATACTGGAAAGATCATGACTTACGAAGACGATGGTCTTTCCGGCTTTCTTAAACTCTTCGAATTTATGATAACACTTATTCTGGAAGAAGATATCTCCTACCGAAAGCGCCTCATCAACTATAAGTATCTCAGGCTCAATATTTATTGCAACCGCAAAAGCAAGCCTGACAAACATACCGCTCGAATAGGTCTTTACTTTCTGATAAACGAAATCACCTATATCCGCAAAATCCAAAATATCCGCAAGCTTCTCATCTATCTCCGCTTTTGAAAAGCCGATCATGGTTCCGTTCAGATAAACATTCTCAATCCCGGTAAACTCCATGTTGAAACCGGCACCAAGTTCCAGAAGAGCCGAGATTCTGCCGTTTATCTCAATATTTCCGGCCGTCGGATTTAATACGCCCGTTATTATTTTAAGTATTGTCGATTTTCCCGAACCGTTCGTTCCTATTATTCCGACCGTCTCGCCCTTGTGGACTTCGAGCGAAACATCCTTCAGCGCATAGTGCTCATGATATATCTTCTTCTTCGTAAGCCCCAGCGCATCTCTAAGTCTGTCACGTCTGTGGTCGTATAATTTATATATTTTGTCGAGATTCTCGACCTTGATCGCAATTTCTGACTCTGACATATTGTTCCTCTATAACATAAACCCAACAAAATGATTAAAGCACATCTGCAAAATGAACTTTAAGCTTCTTGAATATCACAGCTCCGAATATAAACATTACAACTGTGCATATCCAGAAATATGCTGTTGAATAAAAATGCTCATAAAACCACATTTTATCAAGGAAAGACATTCTAAAGCCGTCAACCACATAATAGATGGGGTTCAGCTTAAATACTATCTGCATAGGTCTTGAAAGTGAATCCAGATGCCACATTATCGGTGTTATCCAGATGCCTACCTGCAGTAAAATGTTTATGAGCTGACCGATATCCCTGAAAAATACCACCAGAGATGAAGTCACATAACTCATTCCCAATACGAGCATGAATGTTGCAAAAGTAAAATACGGTATCTGCAGCCAGTATATTGTAGGTGGATATCCGCAGATTATCATAAGGATAGCAACAAGCAGCAAAAAGAAAAAGTGTATGAAAAGCGCCGATATAACCTTTATGATCGGAAGTATGCTTATCTTAAACACAACCTTTTTAACCAGATACTCATATGAGAGAAATGCACTGGTACCGCTTCCCCATGCCTCTGAAAAGAAGAACCAGGGGCATATGCCTGCAACAAGGAACAGCACAAACGGATAAGTCGTCGCTCCCGTTGCATCCGTACGCATTCCTACGGAAAATACGAAACAGTAAACAAGCACAGTGACGATCTGCGGCACAAATGCCCAGAATATACCAAGATAGGAACCTGCATATCTTGATTTAAAATCGTTTTTTGCAAGTTTCCATATTAGTTCCCTGTTCTGCCAGAGCTCGACCGGAAGTGAGATTATCCTGTCATAGCCAAGCACAAATCCAATATATGCAGCATCTAGTATGCAGCATGAAATTATCTTCTTTAAGAGTTCCTGCTCCGGATCCGCAAATATGTTATGATGAAAAA
Organism: uncultured Lachnospiraceae bacterium; assembly: GCA_905236615.1. Taxonomy (GTDB): domain Bacteria; phylum Bacillota; class Clostridia; order Lachnospirales; family Lachnospiraceae; genus NK4A144. Next base: position 780 of record CAJORC010000315.1, on the reverse strand, counting down.
TTATATATGCGTTCCACGCAAGTACGATTATTAATGAAATTGTTATTACTTTATTCTTCTTAGTCATCGTTCTCTGTTTATACTAAACCACGCTCTTTTTTGTAGTCTGCAAAATCAGGCCAGTTCCTGTCACGATCATTAACATTATATTCTTCAGGCTTTATTGAATCAGGCCATTCGATACCGATAGCCGGATCATCAAACCTTAAACCGCCATCATCGCCGGGATGATAGAGATCATCACATTTATAAGCAAACTCTGCCGTATCTGAAAGAACAAGGAAACCATGCGCAAAGCCTCTCGGTATGAAGAACATCTTATGGTTTTCCTTTGAAAGAGTAACACCAAACCATTTTCCAAAAGTAGCAGAACCTTTTCTCAGATCTACTGCCACATCGAAAACCTCACCAGAAAGAACTCTCACGAGTTTTGCCTGGGGGAAGTTATTCTGGAAGTGCATTCCTCGAAGAACACCCTTTGTTGAAGAAGACTGATTATCCTGAACAAATACGTTGTCTATCCCTGCCTCAACGAAATCAGCCTGATTATAGGTTTCCGTAAAATATCCTCTTTCATCTCCGAAAACCTTGGGTGTTATAACCTTAAGTCCTTCTATTTCACATGTTTCTACCGTTATCTGTCCCATAATTCCTCCAAAAGTTTTTAACTGTAAAAGATTACTTATCTATGATCAGATTTAAGTCAACATTACCCTTGATACCATCGACATGCCCCTTCGAAGTATACTGCCATATATCATAATTTCCCTTATAATCAGG
>CAJORC010000314.1 GCA_905236615.1 uncultured Lachnospiraceae bacterium | reverse complement strand
GTATTCGTATTTCCGGAGACAATGTTGAGCTGGATAGGAACCGGGCTTCGTTTGACTGGAATATCAAACCAAAAGGAGATAAGGAAATGAGAGTAGCAGTAACTTATGAAAATGGCGAGGTTTTTGGACATTTTGGAAGGACTGAGCAGTTCAAAGTTTACGATATTGAAGATGGAAAGATTGTAAATTCAGAGATAGTTGGAACTAATGGTGAAGGCTGTGGTGCACTTGCAGGTATACTGAATATCGCAAAGGTTGATGTTCTTATCTGCGGCGGAATAGGCGGCGGAGCCCAGATGGCACTTCAGGAAGCCGGAATCAGGCTTTGTGCGGGTGTGAGCGGAGATACCGACAAGGCTGTTGAGGCATTTATTGCAGGTACACTTGTTGCCGGAAGTGAAGCAAACTGTGATCACCACGACCATGAACACGGCGAAGGTCACTCATGCGGACATGGTGGATGTCATCATTAAAGGATAAAAAACTCCTATAGCAATAATAGATTCGATGTGTTAAAATGTGGGACATATTTTTGCAAAAAGGAGATTTATCTAAATGAAAATGAGAATTTTAGCAGTTTGCACCCTTGTTTCTATGAGTGCGGTATTAATGGCTTGCGGCAGTTCATCTAAGGCCAATGAATCTACTGAGGTAAAAGTAGTGGAAGCATCAGAAGCCTCAGAAGTTTCAGCAGCAACAGAAGCAGCCGGAAGTGAATCTGTCGCAGTTGATGCCGGATCGACGGAAGCAACAGCTGAATCAACAGAAGCTGTTACCGGTGATAGTTCTGAAGGAACTGATGAGGAAGGCAAGTATGTAGTATTTACAGATGCCAGCAATGCTGAAGTTGAGGCTTATGCAGAAAAGATAAAGACTGCAGTGCTTGCTAAGGACTGGGACACGATTGGTGACATGATCGAATATCCTATCGGTTCAAAAGAGACTAACAATCTTTGCAGCAACAAAGAAGAATTTCTTGCATACGCCAACAATACAGGCTTTGATGAAGAATATTTCAAAACCCTTTCCGAATGGAATATCTCAGATTTATGGGGCAACTATGAGGGCGCTTGTATTGATAACGGCAACATCTGGTTCAGAGATGTAGATACTGAAAAGAAAGAGTTCAAGATCGTTTCATTTTTGGGTATGCCGGAGGGAACAGTAAATTTGTCTTCAATTTTCAGTTCTTCATTTAATGAATCATAAATTAAAAACTGTCCAATGAAGATGGAGTACCAAATAGTAAAAAAAGGAAGAAGAATCAGAGTATAAGGAGCAAAAATCACATGGAAACCTATGAGCAGAAGCTGAAAGGCTGATTAAACAGAACAAGCTGAGGCCAGAACAAATTCTCGAAAAAGATAAAGAGAAACAGGGCAATGCTTATTGAAAAAAAGGATAATTTACTAATAACAATGGCGTTTGCATAGAAATTAAGGTAAAAAATAAAGCTGTAGGCTCCGATAAAGACAGCAAGTATTATTCCGGGAATGATACTGCAAAACAGATTTTGACGTAAACCCTTTTTATAATTATCCCATCTGAGACCGGTGTCATCACGCATTGCCCTGTAAATGTTATCGGTGAGTGCAGCAATAAAAGGACCCATTATTGCACCGCCAAGAATACTGCTGCAGATATTTATAAGCAGACTTGAAGAAAAGAAAGAATATGTGATTCCTGCAATAAACGGAATAGCAGAAACGAATGTGATCATATTAAGTTTCACCCAGTGAAATCCGTAAAAGGAGAGAAGCTGTTTGTATCGATTAAATCCCGTCATTCTTTTACTTTCATCATAACTGTCATCTCTGATAAAAAGTCCCATTGTAAAACCTCATTTCTAAAAACTAAAACCTGGTGGTACCGCCAAAGCAATATTCCACCGGAAGACAGATCAGTGCGGATGCTCTGTTATCATAGCCTGAAAGCAGGGTGTTAACTGCCATGGAAGCCATTTCGTCAAGTGGCTGCCTGATCGTTGAACAATAGTACTTGTCCGAACCAAATCGTTTTATACCATCGTAACCGATTATCTGAACTTCCTCGGGAATTCTGATATTAAGTTCTTCAAGTTTTGGTATCACATCCAGTGCTAACTGATCGTTATTGCAAAATATACCGTCATAATTAAAACCACTTGTACCGGTATTATCTTCAATAAACTTATATATATCTTCTATGCCGTCTTCATCAAATACTCTGTGTATGGTATGCTTAATACCATTTAAATTGCAATAGCTTTCAAAACCGAGAGGCCGTTTATCGGCTTCACCTGCTACATGGGAAGATATTCCGAGAAACAAAAGATTTTTACAGCCGTTTTCAGCAAGCTTTTGGGCTGCGAGACTTCCACCTGAAAAGTTGTCGGATGAGACACAGGGAACATGCTGGTTATTAAATTTTCTGTCGATGATCACAAATGGAATTTCATCATCTATGGATAGATCCGGATTGTAAGTGATGGCAATGATACCATCTACTTTATTTTGCAGAACCATATCAACCATTTCCTGTTCCTGTTTTAGATCATAGGAAGTAGTGGCAAGCAGAGAACGGTAACCTTTCTTATAAAGGTATTTGCAGCACATATCAGCCAAATTTGCATAGAAAGGATTAGCAAGATTCGGCATGATGATGGCAACCGTGTTTGTTTTGCTGGCTCTGAGTCCTCGTGCATATGCATTCACATGGTAACCCAATGCCTTAGCTGCAGCATCAACTTTGTTTTTATATTCTTCGCCTACGGGGATGCCGTTAAAGACCTTGGAAACAGTTCCGAGGGAAACTCCGGCGTGCGTGGCTACATCTTTCATTGTAGGTAATTTATTCTTTTTGTTCATTATTTGATCTCCGAATGTGTAATATGAATTCGTGAAACGATATATGAATAATTTCATAATAGTATAAAAATAACCCGAAGTAAAGCTTTTTTATAACAGTTATGATAAATGCACAATTTCAAAAAGTGATATTTGTTAAAGTCGCCAAAACTTAGGAATTGCGTAAATCGTTATTGACATAAAAACATGTCGATGATATTTTAGTAAATGTCAATATAACGTTTCATAGAAATGCGCCAAAGCAAGAAAAAATATTTTTTTTACAAAATTTGTGAAACGTTTCATGAGTTAGTCAGGAGGTTTATATGAGCAGGCCGATAATGTCGGTAATGGTAGTCTTCAGTATGGTAGCTTATTGGAATGACTGGTTTACAGCTCTGATCTACCTGCCAAAACCTGAAACAGTAATGCAGTTGCAGTATGGTTCTATTGGTGTATACTTTAAGGAGAAGGATGAAAACGGCATTTGGAAATCGATTACCGAAGATCAGGCAAAGGCTGAATTTGAAAAGGGGGCCGGAGAGCTTAAGAGTTACTACGAAGTAGCAGGTCCGAAGCTTATCCTCTCAGAATATTATTCAACTAACTTCCATATGGAGGATAGAGCTGTTGAGAGACTTACAGACCTTTATGATTATTGGATGCCTCAGGTGAAAGATAAGTCTGTATATCCGATTGATTGTGTATTTACATCGGATGAGCTGAATACTATAGATACATTTAAGACAGATTTTGAAAATGCGGTTTCCGAGCAGGAAGGTCTTTGGCTTAAAGAAGG
>CAJORC010000313.1 GCA_905236615.1 uncultured Lachnospiraceae bacterium | reverse complement strand
GGAGAACAATGAGAGAAACACGGCGATAGGAATAGACTTAAGAGATGATATTTCAGAGATATCATATTGCAGACGTCGTGAAATGAACGTTATAACTTACAGTTATGTTAAAGACGGAGAAGATTTCGAGATACCGACAGCAGCATGCTATTCCACCGAAGAGGGACGCTGGTATTATGGAAGAGAAGCTGTTGAAATGTCAGAGGAGAAGGGGATAAAACTTATAAAAAATCTCCTTACGAGGGCTGTCGCAGGCGGTAAGGTCTATTTCAATGAAAACGACGGGATAGACAGCGTAAAACTTCTTGGAATGTTTATACTTTACTGCCTTTCGGTGCCGAAAGAACTTTCCATATATGATACTGCGTCTATAGTCATAACGGTTGATGAGGTTACGAGTGAACTTCCGCAGGTTCTTGACAAGGCGCTATACAGGATAAAGGGAGAAGTTGAAACGGTCCGTTATATGGGCCATGCGGAAAGCTTCTTCTATTATGCGATGAGCCAGCCTATAGAACTCTGGCAGAGGGGCGTTGTTCTTTATGATTATGCCAAAAAGAGTTTTAAGAGGGAAAGAATAGTTATAAATTCGCAATACAGTCCTGCAATCGTGAGAACGGATGAAAAGAGCTTTGATGATATGATCCCCTTTAAGGAGGAAGAAGAGGAACGTTTTGATAATATGTTCCGCGAGATCGTAGAAAACGAATTTGCCGTTAATACCGCTTCGGCGGTTTACCTTACGGGAGATAGTTTCAGAGGCAGATGGGCGGAAAAAACATTTAGGTTTCTCTGTACAAAGAGCCGTGTATTCGTTGGACAGAACCTTTATACGAAAGGGGCATGTTTTGCAGCGGCAGACCTTGCATCGTGGACGAGACTTGGAAGCCGGTATATATTCATGGATGAGACGAGACTTAATTCGTCAATATCTGTGAGAACAATGGATGCAGGACGGGAAATAGTACTTCCGCTCGTGAGTGCGGGTATAAGCTGGTATGACGTGGATGCGAATGCGGAATTCATGCTTTCTTCTGACAGGCGGGTAGAGCTTGTTATACAGGGGGATGAGGAAAACGGAGAGAGAAATGTTCTCATCCGATGTGACTGGATACCTGAAAGACCGGAAAGGGCTTCGAGGATCGTGCTGCATCTGAGCTGTCCGGAAAGGCGTAAACTGAAGGTCGGGATCACGGATCTGGGGTTCGGAGAGATATTCAGGTCAAGCGGACTTATGAAGGAAGAAATTGTGGAGTTGGAGGACTAAGGATGCTTTATACATGCGTCGGAAGGCGCTCGACGAAACCTTTCTACATGGAAGGCACGGAAATCGGGATATATTCGGCTGAAGAGCTGGCGTATTATATAAAGGAAAACATCATGATGCTCGACAGTTCATTTATGGATGAAGGATTGTGTCTGTTTTTGGAGTCGGAACTGGGACTGGGGAAAATTGCAGGTGAGCTTATCGGTGTAATAAACAGAGGCGGAAGTCTGATGGATTTCCTTGAGGTTTTTTTTGTACTTACGGGATTGGGCAGCGAAAATGAGATAGAGTCAATGAGGCGTTCCGTTGCTTCAAGGGCAAATATGAGCCCTGCCGAGAAATACAGGCTTAAGGGAGATTTTCTTGTTAAAGGAGGAAAATATTCCGCAGCAATAAACGAGTATAATATGGCTGCTGCAAAAACGGATGAAAACAAGAAACCTAAGGAAGCTGCAAGAATTTCGCACAATAAGGCGGTTGCATTCACGGGAATGTTCTGCTTTGAAGAGGCGAGAGAATGCTTTGAACATGCTTTCAGGCTTAATCCCACGGCTTCGGGGACAGTTGACCAGATGAAAGCCGCAGAGATGATGAGCAAAGGCAAAACAGGACGCAGTGAGGAAGAATGTGACGATGCCGTTGGACATAAATACAGACAGTATCTCAGAAAAAAGGAAGAGGGGGATGTCTCCGGCGCAAGAGATATTATGAGAGATATTTTAATGGAACTGAAGAGTTCATATCGTAAATCATACTACTCAGGAATGTAGATGATTGGCAGAGAGGGGAATGCTTATGGGATTTCTGAAGTGGGTTAAAAATATATTTTTTACCGGTTCCGAGGATGAAGATATCAATCTTCCCGAGGCGGATTTAAGTGAAAATAATGAGGAAGTAAGGGAAAATGACGAGCCAATAAAAAGATCTTCTTTAAATATCAGAAATGAAGCCCAGAGACGGCGTTACATAAAAAACTGCTGTGAGCAGATGCAGGAAGCCGGGGATGAGATCGACAAAGCTTCCATGGAATACAGGCTTGTCACTGATTACTTAAAGGATATAGAGGTACTTGATGCGCTTCCGACGGAGATAAGGACTGCAATAAACAAGACTGCTGACAGGATACAGAAACTCAGCAGGGAAAGTGTAATGAACAGGGAAAGTCTCGGCAGGATATCCGATGAGCAGTATGAGATCATGGCACGCCATGAGAATGAAGTGGAAAGGTCTCTGGAAGAATTAAAGAAAAATGAGGAATTCAAGGAAGTAGTAAGGGGTGACCTGCAGAGGCTTGAAAGCGAGAAGGCAGTCAATATTTATGAGAGAAATGAGCTTATATCCGCGCAGGCGGGAGCAAAGAGGATTTTTCTCATAACCGTGGGTGCGGCGGTTGCAGCGCTTATCGTACTGATTTTCTTTTATATTGTTTCTGAGCTTGACGTCCGAGTTGGACTTCTGCTGACAGCGGCTCTTGCGGCAGCAGCTTTTACAGGTGAGTATTTAAGCTACACGGGTGCAGAAGCAAAGCTTAAGAAAACGGAAGCCTATATTAACCTTGTTATAGCAACACAGAATAAGATCAAGATACGGTATGTGAACATTACCAATCTGATTGAGTACAGCCTGAGGAAATTCCATGTGAATAATTCTGATGAACTGGAAGAATACTGGGACGCTTATCTTGAAGAAAAGCGTGCAAGGGATTTCCTGCAGAGGGCAAATTCAGAGATAGCGATGGAGAAAAACCATCTGGTGCATCAGCTTACGGATATCCATCTGAAAGATCCTTCAATATGGACGCGGCAGTGTGCAGCTCTTGTTGACAAGAGGGAGATGGTTGAGATCAGACACGACCTTAATACAAGGAGGCAGTCACTCAGAAAGAGGATTGAATATAACACCAAGAACCGTGATATATCGAAGGATGAGATTAATGATATCGTAAGACAGTATCCGGAGTACGGTCAGGAGATATTAAATATTGTTGCAACATACGAATGAAAGGTGCTGATCTTTTATCAGTTACAGGGCGTGGGTAGAAATGGATACCCGCGCCTTTGTCATTTCTACAAAAAGTTTTTTCAGTTCTTGCACACAAAGCACTAATGAGATATAATCGGAATGGTGTGTTAAATGATTTTTGTTTGTGAGTAAACAGGAGAAATGAATGCCGGATTTTGACAAACTGGGTGAAGAATGCGGAGTTTTCGGAATATATGATTTCGATCATAATGATGTGGCTTCGTCGATCTATTACGGACTTTATGCTCTGCAGCACCGCGGGCAGGAAAGTGCAGGTATCGCAGTAAGTGATACGACGGGACCTTTCAGAGATGTTTCAAGCTATAAGGAAATGGGCCTTGTAAGTGAGAACTTTAAGCCTGAACAGCTTGAAAAGCTCAAGGGAAACATAGGTGTGGGACATGTGCGCTATTCTACTGCAGGCGGTTCTGTAAGGGAAAATGCACAGCCACTGGTACTGAATTATGTTAAAGGTATCCTTGCAATGGCGCATAACGGAAACCTTGTGAACTTTCCGGAGCTCAGGAGAGAACTTGAGTATACAGGAGCGATATTCCAGACGACGATTGACTCCGAAGTAATCGCTTACCATATAGCAAGGGAACGTTTACTTTCCGATACGGTAGAAGAGGCATTGCGCAGAGCTTGTGCAAAGCTTAAGGGAGCTTTTTCACTTGTGGTCATGAGTCCGCGAAAGCTTATGGGTGCCAGGGATCCATGGGGCTTCAGACCTTTATGCATAGGAAAACGAGAGAATTCTTGGATACTTGCGTCTGAGTCATGCGCACTGGATACCATTGGAGCCGAGTTTGTGCGTGATGTGGAGCCCGGAGAGATAGTTTCCATATCACCCGAAGGTATAAATTCTGATAAATCATTACAGATAGGACGTGAAAAACGCGGAAGATGCGTTTTTGAATATATTTATTTTGCCAGACCCGATTCTGTTATAGATGGAGTAAGCGTCTATGATGCAAGGATAAAGGCAGGAAGATTTCTTGCCAAGGATTCACCGGTCGATGCGGATATCGTCATTGGTGTTCCGGAATCGGGAAACTGTGCGGCAATGGGATATTCCCTAGAATCTGGAATACCATATGGAATAGGATTTTATAAAAACGGTTATGTAGGACGTACATTCATAAAGCCAAAGCAGAAGGCAAGGGAGAGTGCGGTTGAAGTAAAGCTTAATCCGATTCGTGATGTGATCCGCGGCAAGAGGGTGATCATGGTTGATGACTCGATCGTACGGGGAACAACCAGTGACCAGATAGTGACAATGCTTCGTGAAGCAGGTGCGAAGGAAGTACATATGATGGTAAGTTCACCGCCATTTTTACATCCGTGTTTCTTCGGAACCGATGTGCCGGCCAGCGATCAGCTTATTGCGCATAACAGGACGGTAAAGGAAGTATGTGACATTATCGGTGCGGACTCTCTCAATTACTTACGGGTTGAAAGACTTAAAGAGATTGCGGGAGGAGAAGATATCTGTGACGGATGCTTTACGGGAAGGTACCCGGTAAATCCGCCGACGGAAGACATTCGCGGAAACTTTGAGGCATAATATCAAGCAAAAAACGGAGGCTTTTGAATGCAGGATACAAGTAGGTATATCAGTCCGCTCAGTGAGCGTTATGCAAGTAAGGAAATGCAGTATATCTTTTCGGAGGATATGAAATTCAGGACATGGAGACGTCTCTGGATCGCTCTTGCCGAAACAGAAAAAGAGCTTGGACTTGATATAACGGATGAACAGATCGACGAGCTCAAGGCACATAAGGATGATATTAATTATGATGTTGCCAGAGAAAGAGAAAAGATCGTAAGACATGACGTTATGAGCCATGTTTATGCTTACGGACAGCAGTGCCCCAAGGCAGCAGGTATCATTCATCTCGGTGCAACAAGCTGCTATGTGGGTGACAATACAGATATAATTGTCATGAACGAGGCTCTTTCACTCGTTAAAAAGAAGCTTGTCAATGTTATTGCGGAGCTTGCAAAATTTGCTGATAAATATAAGGATCAGCCTACACTGGCATTTACGCATTTTCAGCCTGCACAGCCTACTACTGTAGGAAAGAGGGCAACTCTCTGGCTTCAGGAGTTCTCTATGGATCTGGAGGATCTTGAGTATGTCCGGAAGAGCCTTAAACTTCTCGGTTCAAAGGGAACGACCGGAACGCAGGCAAGCTTTTTAGAGCTTTTTAACGGAGATCATGAGACGATCGACAAGATTGATCCGATGATCGCTGAAAAGATGGGCTTTAAGTCCTGCTATGCGGTTTCGGGACAGACATATTCGAGAAAAGTTGATTCGAGAGTGCTTAATGTGCTTGCAGGTATTGCCCAGACTTCACACAAGATGTCAAATGATATCAGACTTTTACAGCATCTTAAGGAAGTTGAGGAACCGTTCGAAAAGACTCAGATCGGTTCATCGGCAATGGCTTACAAGAGAAATCCCATGCGTTCCGAGAGAATAGCTTCTCTTTCAAGATATGTTATGACAGATGCGCTTAATCCGGCAATAACTGCGGCAACACAGTGGTTTGAGCGTACACTTGACGACTCGGCGAATAAGAGACTTTCGATTCCGGAAGGTTTTCTTGCAATCGACGGAATACTTGACCTTGACCTGAATGTTGTTGATGGTCTTGTTGTTTATCCCAAGGTTATTGAAAAGCATCTTATGGCAGAGCTTCCCTTCATGGCTACAGAAAATATCATGATGGACTGCGTGAAGAAAGGCGGAAACCGTCAGGAACTTCACGAGGAGATAAGAAAGCTCTCCATGCAGGCAGGCGAGCACGTTAAGAAAGAAGGAAAAGATAACGATCTTCTTGAGCTTATTGCGGCTGATCCCATGTTTGGAGTAAGTCTGGACGAGCTTAAGGCAAATCTTGATCCGTCCAAGTATACAGGACGTGCGGAAGTGCAGGTTAAAGCGTTCCTTGAAAATGTTATAAATCCTGTTTTGGAAGAAAATAAAGAGCTTTTAGGTCTTAAAGCTGAAATTAATGTTTAATGTCATTGCAGAAGACCTGACTTATGGGGCAAATCTGCCTGCATAAGGGGCAGGGTCTTATGACGTTATATAGACCGTTATTAAGGAGGAGTAAACAATGGTTAAAGCAGTAGTTGGAGCAAACTGGGGCGATGAAGGAAAGGGCAAGATTGTCGATACCTTATCGGATGGAGCAGACGTTGTAATCCGTTATCAGGGCGGATCGAACGCAGGACACACTATTGTTAACAGCTACGGCAAGTTTGCACTGCATACACTGCCCTCGGGTGTTTTCCACAGCAATATCATGAATATCTGCGGAAACGGCATGGCATTCGATATTGACAAATTTCTTGCAGAGATAAAATCGATCACCGATCAGGGAGTTCCGGCACCGCAGATAATGATTTCTGACAGAGTGCAGGTTCTTATGCCTTATCACAAGCTCTTCGACGGACTCGAAGAAGCAAGGCTTGCAGGAAAGGCTTTTGGTTCAACAAAATCCGGAATCGCACCTTTCTATTCGGATAAATATGCAAAAATCGGCTGGCAGATAAATGAATTCTATCAGAGTGATGATGTCATCAGAGAGAAGATTGCCAGAGTAGCGGAGATAAAGAATTGCCTACTTGAGAATCTTTATCATACGGATAAGATTGATGAAGAGGCACTTTTCAATGACATACTCAGATGGAGAGATGCTATCAAGCCTTATCTTGGAAATGTGGCACTTTATCTTAAGGAAGCTATTGCAGAAGGAAAGACAGTACTTCTGGAAGGTCAGCTCGGTACTATGAAAGATCCTGACTTCGGTATTTATCCCATGGTTACATCTTCTTCACCGCTTGCAGCATACGGTGCAATCGGTGCAGGTATCGCTCCTTATGAGATAAAGCAGATAATCGCTGTCAGCAAGGCTTATTCTTCAGCAGTAGGCGGAGGAGATTTTGTTTCGGAAGTTTTTGGCGAAACTGCAGAGATACTTAGAAATCACGGCGGTGATGGCGGAGAATACGGTGCAACTACCGGAAGACCCAGAAGAGTTGGCTGGTACGACTGTGTTGCTTCAAAATACGGTATCCGTCTTCAGGGAGCAACAGATGTTGCATTTACTGTAGTTGATGACCTTGGTTATCTTGATGAGATTCCGGTTTGCGTGGCTTATGAAAAGAACGGCGAGCAGACAAAGGAATTTCCTGTTTACCACGAACTTGCAGACTGCAAGCCGGTATATGTCAATATGCCCGGCTGGAAGTGCGACATCAGAGGTATCAGAAAATATGAGGATCTTCCGCAGAAGTGTAAGGATTATATCGAATTTATCGAGAAGGAGCTTGGATATCCGATCACTATGATCTCAAACGGACCTGCAAGAGAAGATATTATCTACAGAGAAAGTCCACTGAAAAAATAATTTTGAAATATTTATGTAATATTTATTTTAAAAGTGTATAATAATACTTTGTAGCGTTACTTTTATGAAAGGAATATAAAGAGGGTAATTATGAAGAAATTATGTGTCATTATGCTGCTTGCAATGACAGGAGCAGTTATGCTCACAGCATGCGGCGGCAAAAAGGAATCAAAGAAGGCCACTGAGGAAGCTTCTACATCAGAAATAGTCATAGGCAGCGAGGCAGTTTCAACAGAAGCAGCATCAACAGAGGCAGTTGTTGAAGAAGAAACAGAGACAGCTCCTGAGGGAATGTATGCAAGTGAGACCACCGGTGAGTGGATCAGCCTTGACTTAAAGGATCAGAGACCTGTTGCTGTAATGATCGATGATGAGAAGACAGCACTTCCTCACTTCGGTATCACAGGCGTTGATGTAATGTATGAGATGGTCAACAGTACAGCAAACCAGGGCGTTACACGTTTTATGGCTATCGTTAAGGACTGGGAGAGCATTAAACAGCTCGGTTCTATCAGAAGTACAAGACCTACAAACCTGCAGATATTCCCTGAGTGGAATGCAGTTCTCTGCCACGACGGAGGCCCGTTCTGGAATGATAACTTCTACAAGAATGTTTTCGTAGAGCGTTTCAGCGGTACTTTCTCACGTGTTAACAACGGTAAGGCAAGAGAGTTTACGGAGTATGTATGTTCAGGTGACCTTGATAAGAACTTCAAGAACTCCGGTTTTTCAAAGACATACAACCAGTACTGGGAAGGAACACCTCACTATCAGTTCGCTTCACATACAAAGGATAACGATCTGACACAGTATTCAAGCGCACAGGACTGCAACAAGCTCGTCCTTCCTTTCCATCACAATAATCCTTATCTTGAGTACGACTCATCAGAGAAGGTTTATAAGTACTATCAGTATGGTCAGGCTGAGGTTGACGCAGGAAACGGAAACAAGCAGATGACCTACAAGAATATTCTTCTTCAGAATGCAAGACTTGAACAGCTTGATGATCACGGATATATGATGTACTATCCTACAGAGTCAGGAAGAGAAGGTTACTTCATCACTGACGGCAAGGCTATCAAGATCACATGGTCAAAACTCAGTGATATCACAGCTACCCGTTATTATGATGAGAACGGTGAAGAGATCAAGATTAATGTAGGTAAGACTTATGTTGCACTTATTCCGGAAAAAGAGTGGAGCAGCATTGAGATTCAGTAAAGATGACGACTTTATTTGAAAAGATCTTCAAGAGAAAATACAAAGCTTTGCCGGGCATGGACTCCGTATTTTTTGCAACCGCCGACTGCGACGGATGCGGAGAATGCGAGGAAAGATGCCCGACAGGGCATATAAAAATGGTTGACGGTCGCCCGGTCTGGCCCAAACCATGTTTTCTATGTGCGGCATGCGGCAATGTTTGTCCAAATAATGCGATAAGTTACGGTTCACCGAAATTTATCGAGGAATATTGGGCAATGGTGGAAAAAGAGAAAGCAGACGGGGAAAAAGAATGAATTCATACAGAACTGTTCAGACAGGTAAAATCTTTTCGGGTGAGATCACAGAGAAGAAATCGAGGTTTATAGCAGCTCTGAAAAAAGCGGAGTCCGTAGATGAGGCCTCCGCTTTTCTTTTATCAGAGAGAAAGAAATACTATGATGCAAAGCATCATTGCAGTGCTTATATTATCGCGGGAGAGAATGGAAGTCAGGATATCATGCATTCTTCTGATGACGGAGAACCGTCCGGTACAGCTGGAAAGCCCATGCTGGATATAATCAGCGGAGAGGGACTGAAGGATGTTGTTCTGGTCGTAACCAGATATTTCGGAGGAACGCTTCTGGGAACAGGCGGACTGGTGAGAGCATACTCGGCAGCGGCTAAGGAAGCCGTTGCAAATGCAGAAATCACACTGGTGGATGAACTGCTTCAGTGCTCTTTTGAATTTGATTATGCAGCAGAGCCCAAAATAAGGCGCTATCTGAAAGACAGCGGCTGCGAGACCGGCGAGATCGAATATAGTGAAAAGGTGCGCTTTAATATTTATATACCGGAAGAGGAGGAGGATATCTACAGAGGGAATATAACGGACATTCTCAGCGGTAATGTTGATTTTAAATCCGTGGGTAAGGTAATTCACGAAAAAAAAGCTTGAATGTTTTGTATACAAGGTTTATAATAATCGCTGTCGGTTTGTAACAGGCATCCCGACAGCGATTTTCTCTATGTAATATTCATTACGTTAATCCCTAAGGAACTATAGATAAATATAAAGAAAATATGAAATTGGAGTTGACAACTCTGTTTATTTGAGTTAAGATTTGAACAGTTGTTCACGAACGTTTGTACTTAAAATTAAGTATGGAAAGGATATATTAAAATTATGGATGACGATAAGAAAAAAGCATTAGATGTGGCGCTTGCGCAGATAGAGAAGCAGTTTGGCAAGGGCGCTGTTATGAAGCTTGGTGAAAACCAGCAGAATATGAATGTTGAGACTATTCCTACAGGCTCTCTGAGTCTTGATATCGCTCTGGGACTTGGTGGAATTCCGAGAGGAAGAGTTATAGAAATATACGGTCCCGAGTCTTCAGGTAAGACAACGGTTACACTTCACATGATAGCAGAAGTACAGAAACGCGGAGGCGTTGCAGGTTTTATAGATGCTGAACATGCATTGGATCCTGCTTATGCGAAAAATATCGGAGTTGATATCGATAACCTTTATATTTCCCAGCCGGATTCCGGAGAACAGGCACTTGAGATCACTGAAACAATGGTACGTTCAGGTGCGGTTGATATCGTCGTAGTGGACTCGGTAGCAGCGCTTGTTCCCAAGGCTGAGATAGATGGTGAAATGGGTGACTCTCATGTAGGTCTTCAGGCAAGACTTATGTCACAGGCACTTCGTAAGCTTACGGCTGTTATTAGCAAATCAAACTGCATAGTTATTTTCATCAACCAGCTTCGTGAAAAAGTTGGTATAATGTTCGGAAACCCCGAGACTACAACCGGAGGTCGTGCCCTCAAGTTTTATTCTTCAGTAAGACTGGATGTAAGAAAGATTGAAAAGATCACGCAGGGCGGAGAGATAATCGGTAACAGGACTAGGGTTAAGATAGTTAAGAATAAGATCGCACCGCCGTTCAAAGAAGCAGAATTTGATATCATGTTCGGTAAGGGAATATCTGCAGTAGGAGATACACTTGACCTTGCTGCAAATATAAATGTCGTAAATAAAGCAGGAGCATGGTATTCTTATAACGGAGAGAAAATCGGTCAGGGAAGAGAAAATACAAAACAGTATCTGACAGACCACCCCGATGTACTTGCTGAGATTGACAAAAAGGTAAGAGTGCACTACGGACTTCTTGAGGATGACGGAGCAGATAAAAAGACTGCTGAACAGGCAAAAGAAACGAAGGCTGCTGCAAAGGCAGGAAAAAATACGGAAGAAAAGTGATAGAAGATGACTATAACCGGGATTGAACCATACAGAAAAGGAAAATTCCTTATATACTTAAATGATGAGGCTGCATTTGTCCTTTATTCGTCGGAAATAAAGCAGTACGGACTTAAAGTCGATACTGAACTGACCGATGAGATTTACAGGTCAATTCTGGATGAAATAGTCATCAAAAGAGCAAAAAGACGGACTCTGCATATCTTAGACAGGCAGGATAAGACTGAGAAACAGCTCAGGATGAAGCTAAGGGAGAATTTCTACCCGGAAGAGGCAATCGATGCGGCTGTTGCTGCGGCAAAAAAAGGCAATTATCTGAACGATGAACGTTATGCCAGACAGTATATCAGTGATAAATCAAGATCAAAGTCCAGACGTCTTATAGAGGCCGAACTTTTAGGCAAAGGAATACACAAAGAGATCATATCGGAAGCAATGGAAGAGTTGGGTGAAAGCATTGATTCTGACCACGATCTGATCGAAAAAATTATTTATAAAAAATGTCCTGATCCGGAGAACATGGATTTCAGTATGACACAGAAGCTTTTGCGCTATCTTACGGGTAAAGGCTTCGATATTTACGACATTCGGAGCGTTATGGAACGCTTGACATAAATTTTCAAATAGGATAAAATTTATCTATTGTGTGAGGTTTTTGCCATACATGAAAATTTCATAAGGAGGT
>CAJORC010000312.1 GCA_905236615.1 uncultured Lachnospiraceae bacterium | reverse complement strand
TTCGAGCCTTTTATCTTTGCAGCCTTAATCTCTGCCTTCAGGCTCGTCAGCGCATTGAGCATGGGCTTGAAAAAATCATCCGAGGGTCTTGATATAACATATTCAAGGTGAATCCTATCCCCCGCTCTGACACTTTCCAACAGAATCTGCGGATCATCGGTCTCGTAGAATACAAGCCCGTCCGAAAGTGAAAGCCCGTTAACAAGATATTTATCCGGTTCCGCACTATTAATCCTGAAATCAAGCATCCTTATAATACAGCTTCCGTTCATCGGATCGATCCTGAGAGCCTGACAGCTTTCGGGAAGAACTGCATCAAAGGAAATATGGTCTTCATCGTTTCTGTCAGCATAGACATACTCCGTATCCTCTTCCGAAAAGCCGTTTCCGAAATTGTAGTAAAGCCTTACCTTCTCAGGTCTGTCAAGTCTCCTTGCGAGATTCATTGCCTCTTCAAACCTGATATTGCTTCTTCCGAAGATAGAATAAAATCCTATAAGCGAAACCCTGTCTCCCGCAATATGCTTCTGCAGTGCAATCTCCATTGCATCATAGACAGTTCTTTCTTCCCGGGAAATACCCATAAGCTCATAAAAATCCCTGTCACCTAAATTCTCGTCACCGGAGCTTTCGAGATAATACCTCACTGACCTGTAAACGACATAATTTACAGGTATAGGGAAGTCAAAGGTCCATTCATAGTCTATTACGTTCCAGCCATCCTTATAAACAAGATTCGAGAAAACAAGATCTATATCCGTCGTTCCCATACTCGTATGATTGCCGGGAACCTCAGAAACACCGAATATTTTCCTGAATTCGTCCGTAACGGTGAATTCATTTACCGCAATAGCCCTAAGTGTCTCTGCAAACTTCTGCATTATTCCGACAACATCATCTATACGTCCGCGCGCCCTCAAAAGATCGAGCTCGTAGGCCATCGTTATCCCATCAAGATACTCAAATTCAAGCGAATTAAGACTGCCATCAAGATTATTCCTGCGAAGTACTTCATTAGGCTTGAAATTGGTTCCGCTGAACTCTTCCATAAGATGCCCATAGGCATTAAAAGTATGTTCAAGATGCTTAACGGATTCAGCTGAAAGCGGATACTTAATGACAAATCTCTTATGATTCCCGTCCTCTGCTATATCAGTCCTTATCTGGTATCTGAAATCACGCTCATTGGAATGCTTTGAGTAAATGGGATAACGTGTTGAAAAACCTTCAAGTCTTTCGTCCTTATTCATTACCACAAGGAATGAATTCGAGAAGAAAGGAAAGCTTCCGTCCCTCACAGTCTCATCAAAAGCATATCCTTCGTCAAAGGCTGTGAAACGCTCATTATCAAAATTTCTCATGTTATCCGTAAAATCGCCGACTGTCGGAAGCTTTGAATCCGAGTAAACAAGTATCGGAAGCTTGTAATCAGGATAGGGATAGAAAAATCTGCACTTAAATCCTGCATCGTGAGCGAGCTTTTTAAGTTCATCCCTGGAAAAAGTCCTTGCCTGACCGCCATTAGGATATCCCATTATAGAGTCGAAATATCTGCCGGTGTGGTCTTCCCTGCATCCCGCAAAATACTTCATTCCGTATTTATTCTCAATGGCAACGACAATTTTCCCGCCTTCTTTCAAATGTGTTGAAAGAATTTTAAGAAATTTGTCATAGGGCTTTGCGTCATTGATATAGGAAAGTGCATACTCCAAAACGCCGATAAGCATTATATAATCATACTTTTCATTCAGATGCTTCTCAATATCCTGAAAATTTCCAACCTTGATCTCTATATTGTCCGCTTCTTTATTCCTGTATGCATTTATAAGACTTCTCTTTTTGCTGAGTTCGATACAGGTAACCGACTTAGCCATTCTGCTGAGTGTTCCCGTAACTGCTCCACAGCCGGCTCCGACCTCCAGAACGCTGTCTGTCTTTTCAACCGGAACGAAGTCCACTATATTTCCTCTAAGGTGAGACAGATGGTAAAGAGTGCTCCAGCGCATCTTTTCCCCGATTACGCGATTATAATCCTCTG
>CAJORC010000311.1 GCA_905236615.1 uncultured Lachnospiraceae bacterium | reverse complement strand
TACGAAACTGCGGAAGAAGTTGTAAAATCTCTTGATAAATACGACCTTCCCGGATTGGAAAAAGAAAGATACGATAAACTAAGAAAGGCTGCCGCTGCCTTTAACTGGGACTCAGCAGCGGAAATACTGAAAGGTTAAGTAAAAAACACTTTTTGGCACATGAAAAACCGGTCAATGTGTCAAAAAGTGTTTTTTGATTTGCATTATTATATCAGTTTAATAAGCTCACAGTTCTTAATGGGATATTTCCAATAGTCCTTTATATCAAACTTATTCACCTGACAGACTATGGAAGAATTCATGGCACCGTGTCCGACTATCACTATGTCCTTACCCTCTTCCAGCTGAGGATAAACAACATTTTTCAGGAAATCTCCCGTTCTTTCGAAAAGGCTGTCAAAAGTTTCTGCCCCGCGTTCTGCCTTATAGTTTTCCGGTTTGTTGAAGAAATTCCAAATCGGAGAACCTTCGGGCTGGTCATCTTTTGTCGTACCTTCAAATTCACCGAAGCCCAGCTCCTTCAGGCGGTCATCTATGATTATCGGGATACTTCTTCCCTTAAGCAGTATTTCTGCGGTCTCTTTTGCCCTTTTCAAAGGTGAACTGTAGCAGATGTCAAAATTAATATCCTTATATTTCTCCGCAGCTTCCTCCGCCATCCTTCTTCCCTGATCATTCAGCGGAATATCAGTCCATCCTTGCATTTTCCTCTCTACGTTCCAGTCAGTTCTTCCATGTCTGATAATATAAAGCATCAATAACTCCTGTTTTTAAGCAAAACTATCTTTTTTCTCAACCGTGCCGTCAGCACCGAGTCTTGCGAAATAGCTCTTCGTTTCAGCAACGATCACACCGCTGAGTGCAAGCAAGGCAATAAGGTTCGGGATCGCCATGAATGCGTTGAAAATATCCGCGATCGTCCATACTGCCGAAACCGTAAAGAAAGGTCCGATCAGAACAGCAAGGATATAAAGCCATCTGTAAACCTTTACCACTGTCATGTTGTTGAAAAGATACTCAAGACTCCGCTCACTATAATAATCCCATCCGATAATTGTTGTAAAGGCAAAAAATACAAGGCAGGCCATAAGAATGAAAGGTCCGATCTGGCCACTCCATGGAAGTCCCTTAAGGAATGCTGCCGAAGTAACTTCTACACCTTCAAGTCCTGTTTCAACTGCAAGATCATAAGCGCCCGTAACAATGATCGTAAGACCTGTCATTGTACATATGCAGACCGTATCAATGAAAGTACCGGTCATCGATACAAGTCCCTGTCTTACGGGTTCATCTGTCTGAGCCGCTGCTGCTGCGATAGGCGCACTTCCGAGTCCCGACTCATTTGAGAAGATTCCTCTCGCTATACCCTTCTGCATAGCCATAAACATCGCACCGAGGGCACCTCCGCCCACAGCCTTTAAGCCAAATGCGCTTTTTACTATTGTAACGACCGCATTTGGAAGTGCTGCAACATTATAAACAAGGATCGACACACAGACACCGAAATATATTACAGCCATGAAAGGAACTATGACTGATGAAACATTTGCTATTCTCTTGATACCGCCGATAACGACCAGCGCAACAAAAAGTGCAACTATCACAGCTGTAATGACTGTCACTATTGAATAGTCAGTTCCCATGATATTAACGGGATGTGCCATCTCAGGGTCAAAGAAGCTCTTTGTAGCTGAGGCAATTCCGTTTACCTGCGTAAAAGTACCGATACCCATGAGACCTACGCAGGTTGCAAATACTGCAAAAAGCTTTGCAAGCCATTTCCACTGCTTTCCCATACCATTCTCGATATAGTAGAAAGGACCTCCGAGATATCTGCCATTTCCTTTATCAACACGATAATGTACCGCAAGCAGTCCTTCCGCATACTTTGTAGCCATTCCGAGACAGGCTGCAAGAACCATCCAGAATATCGCGCCCGGACCTCCGGCCATTATCGCTGTTGCCACTCCGACGATATTTCCCGTACCGATAGTTGCCGCAAGAGCTGTACAAAGTGCGCCGAAGCTGCTGACTTCACCGTTTGACGTATCTTCATTCTGTACCATGTACCTTAGTGCAAGCCCCAGCTTTTTAAACTGCATCACACCGAGCCTTACCGTAAGGAAAATTCCCGTACCCATGATGAGGACGATCAGAGGTACTCCCCATACAAAATCATCAACACGCCCCAAAAATTCATTAAACACTGCCATTTTTCTTCTCTCCTTTTTATTTTTTTGCAATGAAAAAAAGCCGATTATCAAATAATCGACTTCCGGAGAGGACACAAATATAATATTTGCTCTGTCCTTTTGCCTGAGAGATTACATCCTGTACGATAATCCTCTATACATACAGTATGCTTACACCTTCGGCGCCCTAAAAAGAGACTCTCCAGAGAATCACATGGATATGATATCATCTCCGGAGAGTATTAGCAAGAAGAAATTGATTTATTTTATGATACTGCTTTAACGCAGAGTTTATGCAAGCTTCAAGTCGCCGTCCTTTACCCATTGAAGTCTGCGGCATACCTCATTGATAAGCGGAGTAAGAACTGCCGGAAGTACGAATGAGATAAGGATAAGTCCTATCCAGTCAAAAGGAGTAATGGCAGCTTTTGTGCCTTCCGCAACATCATTTACCCATCCGGTATAAACACCGATCTGGCCTACAAGACCGCAGGTTCCCATTCCCGATGAAACAGCGGCACCGTTCATCTGAAGTTTGAAAAGGCATGTTGCGATAGGTCCTGTTATTGCTGATGCAAGAGTAGGTGCGATCCAGATACGGGGATTCTTAACGATATTACCCATCTGAAGCATCGAAGTTCCGATTCCCTGTGAAACAAGTCCGCCCCATTTGTTTTCCCTGAATGACATAACCGCAAAACCTACCATCTGTGCGCAGCATCCTGCTACTGCAGCTCCGCCTGCAAGACCTGTAAGATTAAGTGCAGCGCATATAGCAGCTGAAGAAATAGGAAGCGTAAGTGCCATTCCAACAACTACAGATACAAGGATTCCCATTACGAAAGGCTGCTGAACTGTTGCCCACATAATGATCTCTCCTACTTTCATTGCAGCTTTTCCGAGAGCCGGTGCAAGTAATGCAGAGAAAGCAACACCTGTCATGATTGTTACAAGCGGTGTTACAAGAATATCAACCTTTGTCTCTTTTGAAACAGCCTTTCCGATCTCAGCTGAAAGGATTGCGATCAGAAGCACTGCAAGCGGTCCGCCCGCTCCGCCAAGTGCATTGGCTGCAAAACCAACCGAAATAAGTGAAAAAAGTACGAGCGGAGGGCATTTAAGGGCGCTGCCGATCGCAACTGCCATAGCCGGGCCGCTCATTGCTGTTGCAAGTCCGCCTACTGTATAATCTGAACCGCCTATTGTTGCAACTGTCTGTGTCAGAGCTGCAATATGTAACTGTGCGCCAATGGTATTAATGATAGTTCCGATAAGCAGAGAGCAGAAAAGTCCCTGCGCCATTGCACCGAGTGCATCAATGCCATAACGCTTCAGGCTGATCTCGATGTCCTTTCTCTTTAAGAATTCCTTGAATTTTTTCATAATGTTCTCCTCTTCTTAATAACTCATGTTATTATCCGACAAAACGGTTACCGCTGATTTGCCGACAACCATAGTGTAATCCGATATTTTACACCTGTCTTGTCACCTCTTGAGATAAGAATATTATATATGTATTAGTTTGTCAAGAAGATTGTATTCAAAATGGTTACAATTCAGTTCCCAACCAGTTGGGCACTGAATTGCAAGATTCGATTTTGCACATTCTATTTTGTTTAAAAATAACCAACAAAATTATTGTCAAGGGCTTTTGCAAATTTAAAAAGTATACATCGCAATATGTAGAATTAAATTTCAAAATATGATACTATATCTTGTGGTTAGGAAAAATAGCCATTTTAGGGTATTTTAGGAGGAGATATGAGTACTATTAAAACTATCGTAAAACGCAACAAGCAGAAAGTCGCTTTCGACAGCGCGAAGATCAGATACGCCATTGAAAAGGCACTTATGGCAACGGGTGAGAAGCACTCTGTACTTGTGCTGGGCGAAATGGAGCGTATGGCTGTTGAGACACTTGAGAAGGAAAACGTTGACGCAGAAGGAAATGTCACCGTCGAAGAAGCTCAGGATGCCGCAGAAAAGGCTTTAATGGCGAAGGGATTTTATGATAGTGCCATAGCATTTGACCGCTACCGTGTGATCCATACTAATGTAAGAAATATCTTAAACAAGGTTGACTGGTCAAAGAAAGTCATGGAAGGCTATGTTGGCGAGCCTGTTCCCACAAGTGACGATATTACGGATTTTGCCCAGAGCACTACCGTTGACAAGGACAATCAGTCATGGCGCGTTAAGCAGAATGCTTCCGTAAGCTATTCTATCGGCGGAAACGTTCTTAACAACTCAGCTCTTATCACTGAGGAATACTGGCTTGATCAGGTTTATGATCCTGAGATCGCGGATGCTCACAGAAATAAGAAGATCCATATTCACGATTTAGGCTGGTTCGGTGCATACTGTGGCGGCTGGAATTTAAAAACCCTTATAGAAAGAGGAATCTCGGGTGTTCCCGGAAAGATCACTTCTGCTCCGGCCAAGCACCTTATGACGATCTGCAACCAGATGGTCAATTTCCTCGGAATAATGCAGAACGAATGGGCCGGTGCCCAGGCATTCAGTTCTTTTGATACATACCTTGCTCCCTTCATAAAGGTGGATAACCTTTCCTATCGTGAAGTTAAGCAGGCTATACAGTCATTCATATACGGAATCAATACCCCCAGCAGATGGGGAAGTCAGGCTCCTTTCTCAAATATCACACTTGACTGGACCTGTCCCGAAGACCTTGCAGTTCAGAAAGCGATCGTTGCCGGCAAAGAGCAGGATTTCACCTACGGTGACTGCACGGAAGAAATGGCAATGATAAACAAGGCATTCCTCGAGACCATGATCGAAGGCGATGCAGACGGACGCGGATTTGCTTATCCGATACCTACATACAGCATCACCCGTGAGTTTGACTGGAATGACAGTGAAAACAACCGTCTTCTCTTTGAGATGGCTGCAAAATACGGAACACCTTATTTTTCAAACTATATCAACAGTGATATGAAGCCGTCCGATGTACGTTCGATGTGCTGCCGTCTCCGTCTCGACTTAAGAGAACTCAGAAAGCAGAACGGAGGTAACTTCGGTGCAGGTGAAAATACCGGAAGTATCGGTGTTGTAACGGTAAACCTTCCGCAGATTGCCTACCTTTCAGATACAGAAGAGGAATTCTTCAATCTCCTCTCACGCACAATGGATATCGCTGCAAGATCGCTTGATATCAAGAGAAAGGTTATTACTGCATATTATGACGCAGGACTTTATCCTTATACAAAGGCTTATCTGCCCAACGGATTTAAGGATCATTTCAGTACCATCGGTCTTGTCGGAATGAATGAAGCAACACTTAATGCAGGCTGGCTCGGAAAAGATCTTACAAATCCGAAGTCACTTGAATGGGCTAATAAGGTTCTTGATTTCATGAGAGAAAAACTCAGTGATTATCAGGAAAAATACGGTAACCTTTTCAATCTCGAAGCTACTCCCGCAGAGAGTACCGCATATCGTTTTGCCCGTTATGACAAGGAGAATTTCGCCGACATCATTACAGCAGGCAAGAATGGCGAAACACCTTACTACACTAACAGTACCCACCTTCCTGTAGGCGCTGTTGAAGACGTATTCGATGCCCTTGATATGGAAGATGAGCTTCAGACAAAATATACTTCGGGAACTGTCTTCCACTGCTTCCTCGGAGAGCGTATCTCTGACTGGAAGAGCGCTGCTGTCCTCGTCAGGGAAATAGCTGAAAATTATAAGCTTCCTTACTTCACTCTGAGCCCTACCTACTCTGTATGTGAGGAGCACGGTTATATCACCGGTGAAGTAACAGAATGCCCCAAGTGCGGAAAGAAAACTGAGATATATTCAAGAATCACCGGATACTACAGACCTGTCAGCAACTGGAATGCCGGAAAAGCTCAGGAATTCCATGACAGAAAGACTTACAGCGGATTTAAAAAGATCAGCGAGCATAAGCTTCTTTCATCCGGGACAAAAACCGAAACAAAGGCTCCTTCAAAGGGGGACGTTATAGATACTATCCTTTCGGATGATTTTGAAGTCCGCATTCTTGCCACACATACCTGTCCTAAATGTAAGGCTGTTGAAGCACAGATGGACAACAAGGGCATAAGTTACAAGACTATTTACGCAGAGAATTCTGACGGACAGAAGATTGCCGAGGATAATAATATCATGACCGTTCCGGTTCTTTTCGTCGGTGATAAGATGATAAGTGATTACTCAAAGATTCTCTCATGCATTGGAGCTATGAAATAAGATGAAATGCAGAATTGCAGGATATATAAAACACTCCTTAGTAAATGGACCGGGCATCCGCCTGGTCCTTTTCTTTCAGGGCTGTCCTCATCATTGCAGAGGATGTCATAATCCCGATACATGGGATATAAACGGCGGTGAAGAAAGCGATACCTCCGATATCATTGAACTTATCCGCTCTTCCCGGCATATCAGCGGCATAACTTTATCAGGAGGTGATCCCCTCCTTCAGAGTGATGCCGTCATTGAGATTGCGGCTGCCGCGAAAGAAATGGGGCTTTCCGTCTGGTGCTACACAGGATGGACCATTGAAAAGATCCGTTCCGGTGAAACATCTGTAAACTTAAAAGTACTGGATTATATCGATGTTCTTGTTGACGGACCTTTTATCGAAGATTTAAAAGATGAAAAGCTCGATTACCGCGGTTCATCAAACCAGCGGATAATCGAGCTTAAGAACTGATATTTAATCAGCAAATAACGGGGTTGAAAGATATCTGTCTCCTGAGTCGGGAAGAAGTGCAACGATAGTCTTGCCCTTATTTTCAGGACGCTTTGCAAGTATCTCTGCAGCCTTCAGTGCTGCACCCGAAGATATACCGACAAGTATTCCTTCTGCTCTTGCAAAAGTTCTGCCCTCAGTGAAAGCATCCTCATTTGAAATCTTTATTACCTCATCATAAATCTTTGTATTCAATACTTCAGGAACAAAACCTGCTCCGATACCCTGTATCTTATGTGTTCCGGCTTTGCCTTCCGAAAGCACCGGGCTGCCTTCGGGTTCCACTGCAACAATCTTGATATCAGGATTTTTCTCTTTAAGGAATTCTCCGATACCCGTGATCGTTCCGCCTGTACCGACACCGGCAACGAAGATATCTACCTTGCCATCTGTCTGATCCCAGATCTCAGGACCGGTAGTTGCCTTATGTATTGCAGGGTTTGCCGGGTTTACGAACTGGCCTAGGATTATCGATCCCTCAATTTCCTTTTTTAATTCCTCAGCTTTGGCGATAGCGCCTTTCATACCCTTTGAGCCTTCAGTCAGCACAAGCTCTGCCCCGTAAGCCTTGAGGAGATTTCTTCTCTCAACGCTCATCGTATCAGGAAGCGTAAGTATCGCCCTGTAGCCCTTTGCAGCAGCCACAGATGCAAGACCGATACCGGTATTTCCGCTTGTAGGCTCAATGATAGTTGCACCCTCCTTAAGAAGACCGTTCTTCTCAGCTTCTTCGATCATTGCAAGCGCGATCCTGTCCTTGACCGATCCTGCAGGATTTAAGTATTCAAGCTTGGCAAGCACAGTAGCTTCAGTGATCTCTTTTTTTGCCGAATACCTGCTTATCTTTAATAACGGTGTTCCGCCGATAAGCTCTAATGCGCTGTCCTTAATCTTACCCATACAATTTTACCTCCAGTTTACTTAGTAAGTTTATCCTAGCACACGGCTAGGGGTTTGTAAATTACAAATCATAATGCCGGGAGTGTTCCGCATTTCACGAAACAAGCCCGGCACCAAATTTATCTTTATTATTAAATGGCATCAAATCCTTTTGTCAGATCTGCGATTATATCATCAATGTGCTCTGTTCCGATTGAAAGTCTTATTGTGCTCTGGCTGATACCCTGATCCTTAAGCTCTTCCTCTGAAAGCTGTGAGTGAGTTGTGCTTGCAGGATGGATAACAAGGCTCTTAACATCTGCAACGTTCGCAAGAAGTGAGAAGATTTCAAGATTATCAATAAACTTCCATGCTTCTTCCTTGCCGCCCTTGATCTCAAATGTAAATATCGAAGCTCCTCCGTTCGGGAAATACTTCTGGTAAAGCTGATGATCCGGATGATCGGGAAGTGAAGGATGGTTAACCTTTGCTACCTTAGGATGGTTGCTAAGGAACTCAACTACCTTCTTTGTATTCTCTGCATGACGGTCAAGTCTGAGTGACAGTGTCTCAACGCCCTGAAGAAGAAGGAATGCACTGAACGGTGCAAGTGTTGCGCCTGTATCTC
>CAJORC010000310.1 GCA_905236615.1 uncultured Lachnospiraceae bacterium | reverse complement strand
CATCAATTTCCGTTATATCAAAAGAAAAGGCAGCGTCGAAGATAGACTTCGACGGCTGCCTTTTGTGTCCCGGCATGTGAAACGGGTAAATATCAGAATTCGCTAAACCCTTAAGTTCTTCATACATTTTCTGATTACTGCTCCGTCTGACCCTCTGAATTTCCTGTATTATCGTTATTTTCTGTATTTTCTCCGCCTTCACTCTGCTGCTGTTGCTGTTGTTGCTGCTGCTGCAAAAGAAGCTGCTGGAGAAGAAGCTGCTGCTGAATTTCTTCCTCAGTCATTTCATCTGTATTCTTCTCTTCCTCTGTTTCTGTCTCTTCTTTAGGTACTGACTGCTTTCCACCATAAACCACGACTGCCTCGCCCTTATGCACGTTTTCGAAAATAGT
The DNA here is from genome assembly GCA_905236615.1 of uncultured Lachnospiraceae bacterium. Classification (GTDB taxonomy): domain Bacteria; phylum Bacillota; class Clostridia; order Lachnospirales; family Lachnospiraceae; genus NK4A144. The sequence goes on along the minus strand of CAJORC010000310.1, from coordinate 3,371 downwards.
CTTTGCCGCAGAACTCGGAAGATTTACGCAGCCATGCGAACCGCCCGTAAGATATATTTTTCCTCCAAAAGAGCTTCTCCAGCTTGCATCATGAAGACCTATATTTCCGTTGAACGGCATCCAATATTTAACAGGTGACGAGTAGTTCTCACCAACAAGTGTCGCATCACTTTCCTTATATGTAATGGCATAAGTTCCGTCAGGTGTAAAATTACCGGTTGAAACCTTACCGGATACACAGTCAGCCTGTGCAACAATATTTCCCGAAACATAGCAGTATACATGCTGGGCATCAAGATTAACCTCGACGTAGCTATCTCCTATGTCATTTTCTCCGTATTTTTCCGCAGTACTGAAGTAAACCGGAGTCATTTCTCCCTGTTTACCGCTGTTAATTGCCTCCACAAGCTCATCGGTAGTTGAAGGTCTGTCAGTCCACCAGCCGTAATTTCCGCCCGATACTTTTATTGTATCTCCGGAATGTGTCTTAAATGAACGTGTTATTCCAAATGTATCATGAGCCCTTGCAAGGCTGTCTACATATTCCTTAGCCTTAGCCCTGTCAAGACTTACCGATGTACCTTCCACAGTAAGCCAGTCCTTGATCGTATTACCGTCAAGATATTCCTTCTCGCTTCCGAAATTATATGTGAGTTTCGCGGTTACATACTGATTCAGGTTTTTTGCACTCTCGTTAAGTTCCGCATCATCCGAGAAAACAGACGGTCTTGTGTAACATCCCTCAGTATCAAGGTCGAGATTCTCTATCAGAGAACCACAGGCTCTCCTGACAGCCTCATAAGTCTTATCCCTGTCAAGAGTAGAACCTTCATCCTCTGCAATAACCGTATATCCGTCATCGGTATAATCGCTTAAGTGCGCATCAACAGGTGCTCTCTCCCCACTGAAAAATCCAAGTGCATCAAATGCTGTGATCAACGCATTATCATCAAACTCCGCAACCGAATCAGTGGAAAGTTCACTTTTCTTAAAAATTCCCAGTCCCCACGCAAAGGCATTCTGCTTTGACAAAAGCTCATCGATCGCACCGTCAAAAACCGGTTTTAAAGAAATCGTCGTTGCATCAATAACTCCTGATTTTCCGTCACGTCCGCTGATAGTCACTTTGAAATTATCAGCTTCTTCATCAAACATCTTCTCTACCGCTGCAACACTCTTAAATGCAACTTTATTACCATTTATCAGAGTTCCCGGTATGAAATGCTTTAGAAAATAAAGTGAAAATGCGATATAAATAACCGCAAGGGCGACTACAACAGTTACTGCTATGCGCTGAAGCGCAACTTTTTGCCTTCTACTCATTTTCTTTCCTTATTTCGTAATTCTCAATTAAATAGTTATATTTGCCAAGATTTATATCTATTATAGCCTTGATTCGCTCTATGTCAAATAAATCTCCTCTTGTTATGAGTCTTATCTTTTCGTAATACTCATGCAGATCTTTATCTTTCACACGATTTCCGCCATATGCAATGGATTCTCCGTAGCCTTCAGGTACTTCCCTCTTGATATGTCCCACTCTCCAGTTAGGATTATACTTAGCCGGAAGCTTTGAAAGGAAGGGATCTCCCAGACAATATGTATCATTCAGATAAAGATCATAATTATCGTAAACCAGTATACCGGCTGCATTATCAATAATGTTTCCGCTGACACCATGGCTTCTTATATCATCCGTAGCCTCATGGTTCCATGTATCAGAGACACACAGCCTTCCGTTTCTGACCAGCGAACGCAGGTTATTGTATAGACCTGTTGTAGAGAAATAATATTCCCTTTCATCTGAAATCTGTGAGCTGAATTCATGTCCGGCAAGATACTGGCTTCCCACGGTTCTTCCGAATGTTGCCGCGAAAATAACTGCGGATATTGTTATCAGTGTAAATGCTTTTCTGTAACTCTCTATCTTTAATATATTTGAAGCTTCATTATTAAAAAGAAGAACTGCCATACAAACGGATATAAAGAACATATTCGTGAAATGTCTTCCCATCATGAAGTCGCCGCCTATGCGTATTATGTAAACCCAGTAAAGAACCACTCCGGCAGCAACCGTAATATACTTAAGCTTCTTTGATATAAGACTCAGTAAAATATAAAGAACAGGCATAACGATCACAACGATATCATCAAATGCTGTGTAGATCGTATAAACGATACCTCTCTGAATATATTCACTCTCTGAAATATGCGTACCCAGTTTAACATACGCAGGATTCGGAAACGGAAAACCAAAATAAAACAGTGCAAAGAGCTCCCACAATATAAAGGGCATCAGTCCAAGAATTCCGATTCCCACCGCTTTTATGAATGAGACATTATCTCTCTTAAAAAGATATATCCATACGATAACCGGTATAAAAAGCAATACCGAATCCATTCTCGTCATGGCCGAAAGAGAAAATATCAGCGCAAGAATGAGCATTTCCTTTCCGGAATACTTTTCGGATTTTGAAAGTCTCCAGATAAATAAAGCACTCAGAAAGAAAAGCAGGCTGTTTTCCAATCCCGAAGTCGTATAGCTTATAAATGCCTGACTTCCCACGAATGCAGCAAATCCCACCAGTAACTGATTTTTAGTCCTGCAGAGTTTCCATGCAAATATATAATATGCAAAAGCCGAAAGAACCGTACATACCAGAATAGAAGTAAAATACATTTCTCTCGTGATAAAATATGCAGCTGCTATTACAAGTGTAAATAAAGGACATGTACTCGCAGTTGCCCTTTCACCTGCATTATATACAAAACCGTCACCATCAACGAGATGCCGTGACATTACATAGCCATGATAGGCATCATCCGACTGCCATGCCAGCATTATTACAACCAGAACAAAACCGATTAAGGTTAATAATCTGTATTTATCTAATTCCGTTTTAAAACTGAATAAACCGCTTTTATTAGCGGCTTTATTCTTTATACTATTAAACATTAGCTCTCCGTAATATTTTTGACTTCTTTAAAAAGCGGTTATGCCATGCAGTCTTAAAATATTTGAAATTTGCAAAAAAACTGTTCTGTGAAACACCCTCGGTTCTTGCCTTCCAATGTGCGGGAACCTCAACAAACTTTACACCCAGTCTAAGCGGTTTAAGGGCAGTCTCAAGGAAAAACGGATGCTTAAGTTCTTCCCATATTATATTTTTCATAAGTTTGGACGGAAAAATCCTGTATGCGTAAGTAAGATCTGACAGATTTGAAAAATAAAATATCGCAATAACTTTTTCAAATATAAGATTACATACAAGCTTTACCTTATTATAATCATTAAATCCGCCACCCTTTTTCCATCTGGATGCCGTAACGATCCTGTCAGGGTATTTCTTTGCCAGATATACGAATTTCTG
>CAJORC010000309.1 GCA_905236615.1 uncultured Lachnospiraceae bacterium | reverse complement strand
TAAGATTGGTTATGAGACCATGAGAGTCTTAAAAACGCACAAAGCTCCAGAGGATGATGCGGTATACCGGTTTATTCTAAAGAAAGAGGCCGAAGGGAAATCTAAACGTCAGGCTAAGATAGCAGGACTAAATAAGATTCTGCGAATTTACTATGCTCGTGTAAGCGAAGTTTACAAAGCATAAAAAGTAGAAAATACAGCTTATTATTGGCTGATGAAAGTCAGCCTTTTTAGTGTACACAAAAATAATAAGAATAGGGCAAAAAGAAAACCTGCTGGGAAAAGCAATTTACGCTTGACTTTTCTTAGCAGGTTTAGTACCTTCTTCAACATCCCAAGGATAATAATCAACGTCAATTAAAAACTCACCATTATCTTTCTCAGTTATATTAAAATCATACTTCGGATAAACCAGTCCCCAGTCTCCTATAGCTACACCAAAATTGTCATCATCAATCTTTATGACTGTTTCGTCACTATTACCATAAGTTTTTAGATCAACTTTTTTGCCGAACAAATTCATCATAGCATTTTCAACATCTGAATTAGGTATTTTAAGGTAAACATAGTCATCGGTATACTCATATTTGTCATGATCATTAGATGCATAGAATGCTGCAACTGTAATGATAATATCATCATTAATTTCAGAATAATCCTTATAAGTTTCCAACATTCGAAGTCCGTTCCAGTCTAAGAAACGATCTAGACATCCTCTTATCTCATCTTCAGTTGGAAGCTCCGCAGCTTCAGCAATTTCAGTACTTTCAGAACTCATATAACTTTCAGTGATCTGATCTTCTGATTCTTCGCTCTCAGCATCGCTTTCCTGAATGGTTTCCTTAGTCTCTTCCAGCGACACTATACTTTCTTCATATTGATCAGTCTCAGAAAACGCGGAACTCTCAGATGTTTTAACCTCATATAAATATCAACACATGTGGATAAAGTTGTGGATAAGTTGTTAATTTAAAGTGAATAAGCAGAAAAATTGACAAAAAACTGAAATGGCTAACTAAGAGATACGCGAAACCTGTGGCGGGTGTTATTGATCAGAAATATTTGCTATAATTACGGTATAGTACCGGATCAGCTCTTGCCGGCAGGCAGGATAGTGCTCTGTATATTGGTGTTGATCGAAAGGAGGATATTCCATGAAGTCGATCCTTATCAAGGACACAACAAAAGAAGAACGTGAAGAAATTGTAAAGCAGTCGCTTGATTGCGGCGGAGGCTGCGAGAACTGCTCTTCGTGCTGGCTTGGAGGTGGAAGTCCGTGGGATATCTATCAGGACTATATAGACGGAAAGCGTGAAATACGGGATATCAATATGGAGTATATGAAACAGTACCGGCAGGACAGACAGATTCATTGATCGAGGTAGACGTATGGAAAAACCATTGGAGATTGCCGAGTCAACGGCTGAAGAACGCAGAGATTATATAAAAGAAAAGTTCCCCTGCATTGCAGATTGTGATATGTGTGGCTTATGCAAGGTTTTTCACGGAAAGGATGCAGAGGTTGCTTTTGCCGATTACATCGATGGTAATAGGTCTTTCAATGAAGTTTATAGTGATTACAAATAAGAAAAATACGTTTAATTGGCCGTTTAGCTTATGACGAGGCAGGATTTTCTTAAACATACTGCAATGATAAAGACTGATCCTAATGCGTATGTTTTTGCTATAAGTCAGTCTGCCTGCTATACAGGAATAGGACTTTCAAGTCTTAACAGCATTATCAGGTTGAATTATTGGAAAGCTGTAACACATAATTGCAGATGTTTAAGCCGGAGTGATATTAAAATATGAAATGGGTAATAAAGCAGATATTTGATGGCGAGTATGGATGTGAAGAACTTGCAGTTGGAGAGCGGCCAAAGGTATCAGTAACTCTGATCAGCGATGATGGTGAAGAAAAATATATAACGGTAGAGGATGCATGGCTTACCGAACGGGGGCTTGATGAAGGGATGGAATGGCCGGAATGAAATTTGATTGCGCTTATAAGCCCTTTCACTGAATTACGGATCATGTCGGATACAGCTTCATCTGTATAGAAAGCCATATGAGGAAAAAGCAGCACATTAGGCATTCCGCTTAAGAGGTGAAAATCCGGGTTGTTCAGTGTCTTATCCTGGAAGGATAAATAATATAGTCCTGCTTCGTCTTCGAATGTATCAAGGATTTTCCTTATACTGTCAGCACAGATCATATCCGATACTTCTGGTAGAAATTGCCTTTGTGCCATATTCTTCTGATATAGTCTGCACTGTTCCTTAACTCCGTCAAGGGGACCTCTGAGTGCAGCAATTGCAGCATGCTGGATAGGGATAAACAATGCTCCTTTTTGCGGCCAGCAGGGATTATCCCAGGGTGCTGCATCTTCTGCATTATATGCAAATGGACTTGGATTTACAAATGATGAAAAACAAAGCTTTATGTGGGTGGCTGTTTTAATGGTCATAATATGCATGACGATCATGGTTATGTTTGTGAATTCAAGATATGGCCGTGTTATCAGGGCTATAAGGGACAATGAAATCGCAGCATTTACAAATGGTTCAATTCTTAACTCTGTATTTATTGTCGTTACAGTAGTTGTAGGTGGAATGGGATCTATGACCGGATCTGTTATCTCAGCAATAGGAATGTTCCTTCTGAATTATACGATAAAGAACGGAAACTGGGTCAACGGGCTTCCTGATTATCTGAAAAATGTGTTCACATATCCAATGCTTGTTTATTCTATTGCGCTGGTAATAGTAATTCTTTTCAGACCTAAGGGAATTATGGGGGATAAGGAGCTATCTTTATACGGAATTTTAAAGATGCCGGGAAAAATAGCTGCAGGTCTTAAGAAAAAATGTAATGAAGGAGGCTTAATCTATGGCAAATACAGGAAGAACAGTACTCCGTTCTGAGCATTTAGGTATTACCTTTGGCGGTTTAAAAGCGGTTTCGGATTTTAATATAAATATTAAAG
>CAJORC010000308.1 GCA_905236615.1 uncultured Lachnospiraceae bacterium | reverse complement strand
TAGTTTCTGTTCCTTATTTTGCACATAATTCCTCTCAAAATCACTCAAATTAAACTGGCAAGAAGCCGATATATATGTTAAAACTGAGTTATCTATTATTTCTTTTTCGGGGGAAAGATATGTTTGAAGGACAATGCAAATGGGATGTCAGTGATCTGGGATCAAAAGAAGCGCTGGATCTGATGCCGGGCGGACTCTGCATATATCACATTGATGACGACCAGTTTATCTATGTCAGCCAGAACATGCTTGATATGCTTGGTTATACCGAAGAGAGTTTCCGTGAAAAATTCGACAACCGTTTCTCAGAACTTGTCTACATTGAAGACAGGGAGGCAACACTCTCAACCATCGTGGATCAGGTTTCAGATGCAGCATACGACAACTGCATATACCGTATTGAAAAGGCCGATGGATCACTCATGTGGGTAAAAGACGAGGGACATCTTGTGAAAGGCTATTCCGGCAGGGAATGCTTTTTCGTTGTAATAGTTGATATAACCGAACTCATGCATCAGAATGCCATCTACAGCGAAAGAAGACAGCAGGAATATGAATCTGCCATGCAGGAGCTTCTTCTGGCCAATCCCAATGCCATTTATGCATATAAACTGAATCTCACTCAGAATATCTGTCTGGACTGTCACGGCACATCTGAATTCATACAAAAATTCATTGATGCAAAAACTGCCGACGAACTTCTGAACCGCATCAGTCTTATAATGACCGATGACTACAGCATTAAATGGTTTATTGCAAATATCAGCCGCGAAAAGCTCATCGGAAAATACAACCGTGGAGAAAGAAGGATAGCCCTGTCCTACAGAAGGCTTCGCGAGAACGGTAAACCCATCTGGGTAAAATCCTTCTGTCATCTGCTTGAAAATCCCTCAACGCACGATATCGAAATGGTTGTCTATACCGTAGACATAGAACGCAGTTACAAGGAAGAAAAGATCCTCACGAAGATATGTGATAAATTCTATGACTGCTTTGGTCTGATAGGCATCGAAAGCAAGAGGGTTCATTATTATTACGGTGACAATAACCTCGTTGATATCGATCTTGAAAAGATCAGGCAGGAGCTGGAGAAAAATGATGTTTACCACTTCTTTACCGAGAATAACGGCCAGAGAAAGCAGCTGGAATTCTTCTATTTCGATGAACAGAAGGAATACATCATTTTCACACAGATAGACATGAATTTCAAACAGCAGTCTTCCGAAAAGCCTCTCCGTACTCTCAGAAAATACAGCGCTATGGCTGAAGTGCTTGCTCCTACAGTGGGCAGGGAACAGATACGTTCTATTCTTGAATCCGGTGAAAAAGGTGCTTTCTTTATCTTTGATATTGATGACTTCAGAATCACAAATGATACTTTCGGACATAGGATAGCCGACAGGATGCTCTGCAATTTCGCAGCATACCTCAGACGTAATTTCAACGACGATGACATTGTATACCGTCTCGGAAGTGACAAATTCGGTGCATTTATCATTGGGCTGGATACAAAAGAGCAGCTTTCCGATAAGCTTAATCTGATCTTCAAAAATATAAATGAAGTGAGGGTTGAAGGACAGCCTGACCTCTTAATAACGATTTCGGCCGGAGCTCACATTCATACGGATAAGAACGAGACTTATGAAGATATGCTCCGTACAACCGAGAACCGCCTGCATCTTGCCAAAGATAACGGAAAAAACAACTTTTTCATAGCATAAAAGAGCTTCTCAGGAGGGAACCCTTTTCCCTCCTTTATTTTTTTGCAAAATATTTCCCAGTTGTTTGATAAAAACTACCTTTTTGACGTATAATCTAATAATGTCAGGATTGTCGGAACACGAAGTGCTGAACAATCCCCGACATCACTTTTGACATTAGCAAAAAGGATTTAATATATAATGAAAAACAAAAAAGATCTTCGAATAGTCCTTGCGGTTATTCTTCTCCTGATCATAAGCATAGTATACAGTCTCGTCTCCGTAATGAAAAACTCGGACAGTTCTTCTGACACAGAAAAAAAAGCCGCTGCTGACGGAAGCTCTGACGATCTCTACTGGGATATTTCCTCAGACCTTATCGCCACCCGGACACCTTCCGGCAATACTCCCATGAGCAGTATATACTGCCTTGTGAATGATGCTGCAAATCCTGAAAAAATCTATATATCTGCAATACAGGGATCAGAAAACATTTATTATTATTTCTTTCTTCCGGCCTTCGGAGACTTTTCGGAAACAAAAATATACTTTGGAAATTATGAAACTCCTGTCAGCCGGATAATGCTGACAGACCTGAACGGAGACATTTTCGAGATCAAAAACGGTGACAGTGCTTCATTTGCAAGCGATGCAGCCATGTATACCGCTGATTTCTATGATAAAAACAATAATCTTTTTTTCAGCGGACTACTCTTTTTCAAAAAAGCAAACGGCAATGCTTCAGTTTTTATCGATACCGCAAGCGGTTCAATGTCGGAAGTACATTCTGATAAATCCGTTAAGGAAAGCGGAAAGATCGGTGTTTTCGATGAATCCGGCCATGCTCTTCTTAATGCAAAGCTGGACTATATAAAAGGTCACGGCAATTCAACCTGGAAGAGATGGAAAAAGCCCTACCAGATAAAACTGGATAAAGCTGCCGATATCCTCGGAATGGGTTCTGCCGAAAAGTGGATACTTCAGAGCAATGTTTACGATGCGTCAGGGATACGCAATTCTCTTGTCTATTCCATGGCGGAAAAGGCCGGTCTTAACTAGACTCCGGAGCAGCGCCGCTGCGAGCTTTATCTGAACGGACGTTATGCCGGACTTTACCAGATTTCCGAGAAAGTGGAAGTTTCAGAATCCCGTGTCAGCATCAAAAATCTGGAAAAAGACAACGAAACGGTTAATTCATACTCAAAACCCATAAACAACCCCGGAGATATAAGCGGAGGCTATCTTCTTGAACATGATTTTGCAGACAGACTTTCATCGAGTGAAAGTTATTTCAGGACAAAAGGTGAAGACGGATATGTGATCAGCAGTCCAAAATATGCAACCGATGGTGAAAATGACTATATCAGATCTATATTTGAAAAGCTGGAGGATGCAGTCTGGAATGGTGAGGGAGAGCTTTCAGACATTATCGATATGAAAAGCTTTGCCGATAAATACATACTTGACGAGCTTGTCATGAATGATGATGCAGGAATTACAAGCTGCTACTATTACAAGGATTCCGACATAAACAGCAGTCTGCTATTTGCCGGACCTGTCTGGGACTATGACCACTGTCTCGGACGGCATGCCAATCAGCTTGTGGGATATAAGGATACATTAAATTTCTGGACCGGCAACTACCGTCATTCCACTAAGCTCTTTTTCGGGCTTTATACGAAGCGCCCCGAATTTCTGGAACTTGTAAAAAGCGAATGGAAAGATAATTTCCTTCCGATCATTGACGAAATGCTCTCCGGCGGCATTAATGAATTGTCAGCGGAGGTTGCAGCCGATAACGGTATGAACGAAATTCTCATAAATGAAAGTGCCGACAGCGTAGCTGCCGACACTGAAACGGTCAGTTCACTCCTTGCCTACAGACGTGATATATTAAATAAAGTCTGGCTATACAACAAACCTCTTCATGTAGTTTATTTCTATCAGGACAGCGGTCGTGATGCAACAGAAGTCGGTGTTCTTGACGGCAATGAGATAGGCTGGCTCCCATGGGGAAATGATACCGAAGACAGTACTCCTGAAAGTGAGGGCAGGGGATCTTCCGCAGACGCTGATGCTTCTGATGATACTGCCGAAAACAAAAGCTCAGGAGAATTCGACTACTGGTACGATATGGACACCGGAGAAACAGTTGACCAGCATACAATAGTAACAAGAGATATGAGAGTAAAGGAAAAAGTGAAAGATTAAAATGAAAGATTTAATTGCAAAGATTAACTCACGTATTCACCCGCTGATCTGGGTTTTACTTATATATACCGCTTTGATGCTCCTTTTCGGGCACTACAAAGTTTACCTTTATGAAGACGAAGTGCTTTCATATACTGCAG
>CAJORC010000307.1 GCA_905236615.1 uncultured Lachnospiraceae bacterium | reverse complement strand
GATTTTTCTGTAACCTGAAAGTCCGTCCGTACAGATCTCTGCAGACTCACCGTTCACTGTCAGATAATCCCTTATCATATCAGCCAGCTTGAACTCATCTTCTATAATAAGAATCCTCATTTGTCCCTCCAAAATTTTCCGATTTTGCATTCGGAAAGTCATAAATAATTGTAACAAATTTTTTATATATTTCCCTTAAAACTTTCCGGTGTATACGACAAAAAACACTATTAAACAGCCTGTTTTGCTATAATTTCTATGTTAGGAACTTCAGATTCCACGTTCCCCGGCATAAGTCTTTGATCAAGGAGGCGATGCAATGTCAAAACAGGATACAGAACAAAAGACCGCTGCAGTAAACAGCAGGAAGACAGGAAAGATACGAAATAAACTGCTCATTTTCATTGTACCTACAGTTATAGCTCTGGTTGCAGCTCTGGTTATCATCACAACCATACTCTCCAGCCGGAGTCTGAGCCGTAAATCAACAGCTCAGCTTGAAGCATCAATGACAAACCAGGCTGACAATATCACCTCCTGGCTTGATAAGAACCTCAAATATTACACCACCGCAAAGAATCTTATAGAAGCTTCAAAGCCGACGCTTCCTGACCTCAGGAATATCCTTGATTCTTTCTATGGATTTGACAAAAACACGCCTGACGGACTCTATATAATCACGTCTGAAGGGCAGTTGTATAAGGCAAGCAATTCAACACTCGAACTGCCCGATCCCATTAAGAGCGAAGCCTATGTTCAGGGACTGAGCAGGATCGATATGGATTTCGGTCCGGCATATAAGAATGCTGATGGTGAATACGTTATCACAGCTGCCGGAATAATCCTCGAAAATTCCGATACTATGAGGGTTATTGCTGCCGACGTTACACTGAACAATGTCAGCATCATAGTCAACTCGGGCGTAAAAATGGATGGTGCAAGTGCATTCCTTGTCGACAGCAATACCGGAACAATACTCGCTCACAGAGATGACAGTCTTGTTTCAACAACGCTCGACGAGAGCAATCCCAATCCTCTGCTGGCCGGTGCCGCAAAGAGAATAAATGCAAGAGAATACGGAACCTGCAAGATTGCCGGGAATATCGTAGGTTTCAAGGAGATAAACAATACTGACTGGATTCTGGTTTCATATATAGAAGAAAAGACGATCCTGTCAGATGTAAACACACTCAGGAACCTCCTTATCATAATAGGTCTGTTAGCAATAATAATCATAATAATAGTAACTATTTTAGTTGTTAATAAAGTTATCGCTCCTCTCACACCGATCTCAGGTTATATCAAAGATATGGCTGCCGGAGACTTTACCATTGACGTAAAGACTTCAAGCAACGACGAGATTGGAATAATGGGCGATCAGGTTCGGGATTTCGTCGGAAGTATGCGAAATATGATCTCAAGTATTTCGCTTGAATCCGAAAAGCTTAAGGAAGAATCCATTCGAAGTGATGAAGTATCAAAAAACATGTCCGAGGCATCAAACACACAGGCCGAGGCAATGAGACAGCTCAATGACACTGTTGACCAGCTCGCCGTTGCCGTCAATGACATTGCCGAAAATGCTACCGTACTCGCAAATGTTGTTGCCACAACCAGAGACAATTCCGACAAGGCAGGCCAGAGCATGAAAGAGACAGTCCGTATCTCACAGCAGGGCAAGGAAGATATGGAGCATCTCAGAAGTGCTATGAATGATATTTATGCATCTAATGAAAAGCTGGTAGAATCCATCAATAAGGTCGGGGATGCTTCCGACCAGATCGTAGATATCGTTGAACTCATAGGAAATATCTCGGAAGAGACCAATCTTCTCTCACTCAATGCTTCTATCGAAGCTGCAAGAGCAGGTGAGGCAGGAAAAGGATTTGCAGTCGTTGCAACAGAGATCGGAAAGCTTGCTCAGACAAGTTCTGACAGTTCACAGAATATCGCAAAACTTATAGAAGAAGTAAGATGCCTGATCTCCAACGTAGTCGACCAGTCCGATGAGAGCGCAAAAAATATTCAGCGCAATACTGAGCTTATCGGAACGGCTATTGAAACCTTTGACCGTATATTCAAGAACATACAGCTGTCCGATGACCTGATCGGGGCAATGCTTAAAGGCATAGAGCAGGTGAATGATGTTGCAACCAACGTTGCTGCGATCTCTGAAGAACAGGCAGCAAGTGCTGACGAAATACTCTCTACTTCGCAGAACATGGTAGAGCAGGCTGAAAGCATCAGCCGAAACAGTCAGGACGTTGCGGACAATTCACATGAGCTTGCCGGAACATCGGATACTCTTTCATCCTACGTTCAGCAATTTAAGGTTTAAGGAGGTGTGATCATGGGAAATCTCAAAAAGAAAATTATCGGATTTGTTATAATGACTATGGTCACAGCTGCTTCTGTCAGTGGCTGCGCAGGAAACTCCGCAGGCGGCGGAAAAAAGATGCTGTTCTGTACCTATGATCTGACAGATACTTTCAACGCAATGCTCGCCGATGGCGTATCCAAGGCAGGCAGCAATGCGGGAATAAGCGTAGACGTATATGACGGCGAAGCTTCTGTCACAGATCAGGTAAACAAGGTAAAGAAGGCAAAATCAGAAGGCTACAGTGCTGTAATAATAAGACCTGTAGATGCAAGTACGGCACTTCAGATCGAAGTTGCTGCCGGAGATCTGCCTGTAGTATTTATTAACAGTCAGCCCGACGACTCCGTACTAAAAAAAGACAAGTATGTATTTGCCGGATCGACTGAAACAGAAGCCGGAGAACTTCAGGCACAGTGGGTTTTGAAAAAACTCAATAATCCCAAATCACTGAATGTCGTTATCCTAAAGGGAGAACCCGGACATGCAGGAACCATCGGCAGGACAAAGGCCGTCAAGTATACCCTGAAGGATGCGGGAGTGGATGCGAATTATGTATTTGTTGACTATGCAAACTGGGATACTGCAAAAGCTGCAAGCAAGATAAAGACCTTCCTCAAGACCGATCAGCCTTATGACGTATTCTTCTGCAATAATGACGGTATGGCCCTTGGCGTAATAGAAGCGCTTAAGAATGCAGGAATCAATCCTGCGGATGTGCCGATATGCGGTGTCGATGCGACAGCAGACGGATGTGCCGCAATAAAGGCCGGTGAAATGAGCTTCACTGCCATGCAGAATGCCGAGGGACAGGCTACAGCCGCCATTAAAGCTGCTATGGCTATGACAAAAGGCCAGAGCATTACATCACTTGAAGGTGCAAGCTCAGATGGAAAATATATACTGGTTCCGTTCGAGTCAGTTGATTCATCCAATGTAAGTAATTACAGCAAATAAAATGAAAAAAGCCATACATGAATTCTATTATAAGGATTCACGT
>CAJORC010000306.1 GCA_905236615.1 uncultured Lachnospiraceae bacterium | reverse complement strand
GAATCGGATATGACACCGGGACTTGCAAACAGACTCTCCTACAGTTCGGCATCAAAAATATGCTGTTCTTTCAGGGAAACCCTGCAGTATCTTCCTTCTGATAAGGCTGTCTTTACAGGCTCTCCCGTGCGTGCTTCACTGAAGAAAGGTGAACGGGGACGCGGACGTGCTTTCACGGGTCTTACGGACAGCGGCAAACCCACCATTCTCGTGACAGGCGGCAGTCTCGGAGCCCAGCATGTCAACGAAGCGGTTCGTCACGCACTCCCGAAGATACTTCCCGACTGGAACGTGGTTCATCTTTGCGGAAAAGACAAGACCGACTCAGACCTTATCGGTAAGAAAGGTTACGTTCAGTATGAGTATATTTCAAAAGAAATGGCAGACCTTTTTGCAATGGCGGATCTTATAATTTCCAGAGCCGGGGCAAATGCCATATTTGAAATTCTTTCATTAAGGAAACCCAATATACTTGTTCCTCTTCCGACAGCAGGTTCAAGGGGAGACCAGCTTCTGAATGCAAACTCATTCAAAAAAGCCGGCTATTCCTATGTCGTTCAGGATGAGGATCTGAGTGATGATACACTTATGACAGCGATCAATAGCGTCCGTGAAAATTCCATCGATTATATCGAAGCTATGGAAAATGCAGAAGAAAACAGCGCTGTCTCAACGATAGTATCTCTTATCGTCGATACCGCAAACTAACTAATACAGAAAGGCTTTTTACTAAGTAATGATAGTTAAATTCAATCCTGTTTTTTCACACACTATCTGGGGAGGAGATAAACTCAGAACTGACTGGGGATTTGACGAAAAGGGTGATGACATCGGAGAATGCTGGTCGATAGCAGCGCATGCGCACGGTGATGTTTCCGTAAGCGGCGGAGAATTCGACGGAATGAAGCTCTCAGAGCTATGGGCTGAGCACAGGGAACTCTTCGGAAATATTCAGGGAGACCGTTTTCCTCTTCTTGTTAAGATAATCACTGCGGCAGGCGATCTCAGCATTCAGGTTCATCCTGATGATGCCTATGCCAGGGAACACGAAAACGGATCCCTCGGAAAGACCGAGTGCTGGTATGTGCTCGACTGCGAAGAAGATTCAAAGCTTGTTATCGGACACAATGCAAAGACAAAAGAAGAACTCAATAAAATGATCGATGAAGGACGCTGGACGGATTTTATCCGCGAAATTCCCATTAAGAAGGGGGATTTCCTTACCATAGTTCCGGGTACGGTACATGCGATCAAGGGCGGTGTCACGGTTATCGAAAGCCAGCAGAACAGTGATATCACATACAGGGTATATGATTATGACCGTCTGCAGAACGGCAAACCGAGAGAACTACACATCGATAAGTCAAAAGATGTGATCACCGTTCCGGCAGCCAGCGTTGAAGAATCGGTCATCGCCGAAGACGGAAGCACCGGCTCAAAAGAACTTCTGTCCTGTAAGTATTTTGACATATTCAGAGTAAATGTTGACGGTGAGGAAGACTTCAGCGAAAAACGTCCTTTCCTTCTCTGTACCGTAATAAATGGTGAGGGAAAAGCCGATGACATTGATATAAAAAAAGGAGACTCCTTCATGGTCTCCGCAGGTTACGAAAAAATCAGATTCACAGGCAATATGAGTCTTATAATATCATCTCTGCCATGATCCTTTCATTTTGCGGGATCTGTTTACTCTTCGGATGGGTAATGATATATCCGGCTGCAAGTTTGACTTTGTCTTCATGTTTCAGTCTTTTTATATGCCATTCTTTTGACATTGCTTCCTGTTTACTGTCAAATTCTTCATGCCAGACAAGGCGGCAGGGACGCCGTGCACGCGTATATTTTGCGCCTTTGGCGGGAATCTCCCCGTTGTGTTCGGCAAGCCTCCGCTCAAGGTCTGTCGTATAGCCTGCATAAAAGCTTCCATCAGCGCATAAGAGTAAATAGCAGTAATGTTTCATCGTTTATTTTCCCTTTAATCTGTGCTATCATTATCATTATCAGACATTTAACGAGTATTATCTTATCACAAAAACAGGCGGAACAAAATTGGATAAAAAAATCGAAGAATACCTTTCAGGGCGCGGATACCATATCATACCAAATGACGCCGGAAATGAAATAAAAGTTTTTTTCAGAGTTGATCAGAGTCTTGCTTCCGCAGTTATTCTTATTGATGCAAGAAAAATCATTCTTTCCCGGCAGGTTTTCACCAACCTTAAAAATGATGTTGGTGCGATGTTCGCATCAAAGGGCTATGCCAATATAAAGATATTCAGTATTTTTATAGTAAATAATTCCATTCTCGGAAAAAAGATCACACAGCAGGAAGAATTCTCATGGATAATCGACATGCAGGCCAAAAGGCTTGTCATTTATGAGCATCAGCTTCTTGATTTCGATAACTTAAAAGCCGGTCTGGAAGAAACGGTAGACAGATGGTTTGAGGAAAACGGTCTTGCAGAAGAAAAACTCACTCTCTGGAAAGTTTTCGCAAATACTGTCTGGAACAATGAAGCCCGGATAACAATAGGACTGATACTTATAAATATCCTTGTATTTGCAGTCCTTTCTATCGGAGGTTCCACGCTTGACGTGGCATATATGATGGATCACGGGGCAATGTTCCCGTCATATATTCTTTATAAAGAAGAGTATTACCGGCTATTTACCTGTATCTTTCTTCACTTTGGAATAGAGCATCTCGG
>CAJORC010000305.1 GCA_905236615.1 uncultured Lachnospiraceae bacterium | reverse complement strand
TTATCATGAGTTTTTACTTTTCTGGAAAGATAGTCCTGAGGATCAACATCCAGACGTGTGAACAGCTCAGCATTCCAGTTTTTACTGTCTGATCTGAAAAGAAGTTCTTTTTCATTTATACTCGATTCAACAGTACAGTGGGTTCTTGAAAAAGATATATATATTTTATTATTCTTTATGTACCAAGGACACTGTAAGTCTGTATATATTATGTTGGAACAATAATAATAGGCATATCCATTGGAATTTATCACGAGGATTTCACCATCGTCACCACTGTATACCCCAGTGACATCAATTCCTGAATTTGAAATACCGTGTTCTGTATTTTCAGAGGGGATTGCATCTGCAGTATTTAAATCAGGGCTTACAGATTTATGAGTATCTTCATCTGAGGGGAGATCTTTTGAAAAGTAAGCTTCAACAGTCTTGGAATCTGCCTGTGCGGAGATACTGTTTTTTCTTTTTTCTGAGATGAATGTTACTACAGTAAAACAAAGAAAAGTCAAAAAAAGCACAGCAAATGAACCTGCAATTATCACAGGAATAATCGGGAATTTTGAATTCTTGCGGAAGGCGCAGATTGGTTCCTTCTTGTGATTATCCTCAAAATACTCTTTGATATTAAAGCCGCATTCGGGGCAGGAGTCAGTAGATGAGGAAGTTCTTGCCCCACAGAACGGACAGTTTACAAGTCGCATAATTTCACTCCAAATGTATAATTGCCCCTCTACGGTGGGAGCAGAAACCGGAAAAGTTGATATAATGATATTACAGTCTTTCTAATGCAAGTTTTAGTTGAACGGCAGTTACATATCTGTCCTTAGGATTTAATTCCAGACATCTGTTGATTATGGTAATCAGTTTAGGCGACAGTTTCAAGGATGAGTCATCAGCTAAACCTGTAAGCTCTTTGAGAAGATTACCAACAGCGTATATATCTGTCTGGCATGAAGAACTGCCAAAACCAAACTGCTCGGGTGCAGCGAAGCCTTCAGTACCCAGGAGTCTTGTATCACGAGTTTTATTAGCATTTAAGAACTGCTTTGCAGCGTTAAAATCAATAAGGATTATTCTTCCGTCTTCTGTAAGAATGATATTTGAAGGTTTGATATCGCGATGAATTATAGGAGTTATTTGTGTATGGAGTTCGGAAAGTATACTGCATAGTTGTATTGCATAATTAACAGTGTCACGTTCGGGGATTTTACCACATATGTCGATGACTTCCTGAAGGCTGTCTCCGGATATATATTCTTCTATAGTTGTAAGAGTATTGTTATGTTCATAAATCGCATAGATACGCGGAGTATTCTTTACCGGATGCTTGAAGAGCTGTTCAAAGACTGCAAGATTGTAAACAGGCATGACCTTCTTTATATAGATTTTTTTGCTTTCAATATGCTGAACAATGTAGATCTGATGTTTATGGTTAAGTTCAGCAATTACTTTATAATATGATATTGGTAATGCGTTATCAAACATAACAGTTGTTACCTCCAACAATTCAAGTATAGCACATAATGGAGATTGAGATGTATAAAAAGAACACAAGTGAACTTGAAGAGATGCTTGAAAATACACATCCGGAAAATATCGGAAATTATTTTGAAAAAAATGAAGAAGATATGATGGATGGTAATAGGGATTTCATGAGATACATGAATGAGAAATTTAAGGAAAAGGGATTAAAGAAGCAGGATGTACTTTTGAGAGCAGATATTCCGCAGAGATATGGTTACAAGTTACTTTCTGAAGAAAAAGTTACAAGGCAGAGGGATGTGATCTTAAGGATATGCTATGCTGCTGATTTCAGCGTGAAAGAAACCCAGCAGGCTTTGAGGATTTATCACATGGATACGCTGTATGCCAGAGATCCAAGGGATGCCTTGATAATGACTTTTTTCAATGAGCATCCGGGCAGTGTCATAGATATTAATGAGATGCTTTTGAGCAATAAGATGCAGCCGTTAAGATCAAGCGGTATGCAGGAGTAGAAGCTTAGATCGGAGGTCTATTATGCGTAAATTAGTGATTGCTGTATTGGTTTTATCTTTGATTTTGTGTGGCTGCAGCAGGAGGTTTTCAAAATCCGGTAGGAATAACAGTAAGGATGAAAAGGATTATGGTAAAGTTCAGACAGAATCAAGTGAGAATGATGAGGATGGCTTTGTTGGAACTTATGTCGGACTGCACGGCAGCGGAATAACTCTTTTTAAAAATGGAACGGCAGAATACTATTGGAAGGAATGGGAAGATGTTGAAACTGATGACAGCTGGAAATTTGATAACAGCAGAATAATCATATCCTCAAGCAGTCTTGGCTATGATTTATATGCAGATATTAAAGGTAATAATACTTCTGCATTAACATTTAAATCAGATGATTCGGGCTGGGATGATGAAATGTTTGTAAAAGTATCTGACAATACCGAAAAAAAGGATGTCGATACTTATATTGCCCTGATAGAAAAAGAACTGGGTACGAAAATTGAAAGATCTTCGGAAGATGCTGCAGCTGAAGGGTCTGATAGTGAAGAAACTGATGAGGCTGTTGAAACGTCCGGAGTTACGCCGGAGCTTAAAGAATATCTGGACAGTTATGAAGCTTACGTGGATGAATATGTTGAATTTATGAAGAAGTATTATAAAAATCCTTCAGATTTATCATTGCTGACAAATTATGCAGGTATGCTTCAAAAGATGTCTGAATTTGATGATAAGCTGGAAAAATACGATACTGATGAAATGAGTAAGGAAGATTACAATTACTATATGGAAGTGACATTAAGATGTTCACAGAAAATGCTTAATGTGGTTGCTGAAAGCAAGTAAGT
>CAJORC010000304.1 GCA_905236615.1 uncultured Lachnospiraceae bacterium | reverse complement strand
AGCGAGAAGATCTCATCAGATAAAACAAGATATGGAGTTTGATAATGCGCCGGTGCATTAGTGCATCGGCGTTTATTGTTCAATCAGCCGCCAGCATCATCGGCGTAGTCTGCGTTAATTTAGGAAAATTATTTTATTATGAAGAAAACAGATATCATTATTTTAACTTACAAGCCGGACAAAAATTTTTTCAGGCAGATTGAACTGCTTGAAGGGCAGAGCGTGGTACCTAACCGCATAATAATAATAAATACCGAGGAAAAATATCTTGAGAGTCTTCTTTTCGGTACAAATTTCGGTGAAAAATATAAAAATATTGACATATATCATCTGTCTAAAATAGAATTTAATCATGGGAAAAGCAGAAATCTCGGGGCATCAAAGTCTGATGCCGACTATATCGTCTTTATGACGCAGGATGCAATGCCGGTGGATGACAAGCTTATTGAAAATCTGCTGAAACCTTTGGAGGAAGATGATAAAGCTGCGGTTTCTTATGCGAGACAGCTTCCGGCGAAGAATGCAGGAGTGATCGAAAAATATAACCGTTACTTTAATTATCCGCCGGAGGACAGGATCCAGAGGGCGGAAGACCTGCCTGAAAAGGGCATAAAGACTTATTTCTGCTCGGATGTCTGTGCCTGCTACAGGAAAGTGATTTTCGACGAACTGGGCGGATTTTTCAACAGAGTTGTTTTTAATGAGGATATGATCTATGCCTGCAAGGCGATAAATGCCGGATATTATATATACTATAAGGCAGAGGCAAAGGTTGTTCATTCTCATAATTATACGGCAAAGCAGCAGTTAAAAAGAAATTTTGATCTTGGAGCTTCGCAGGCGGATCATCCGGAAGTCTTTGAAGGTGTATCCAGCGAGAGTGAGGGAAAGAAGCTTATCAGCGGTTCGATAGGATATATGATCAGGAACGGAAAGGCTTATCTTATCCCTAAGTTTTTCTTCCATTGTGCTGCAAGACTTACGGGATATGTTTTGGGAAAAAATTACAGAAAACTCGGGAAAGGGCTTATCTGGAGACTTACTTCTAATAAAAGTTACTGGCGGCATTATTGGGATATGACCAATATTCCTGACGATGTACATGCAGGATACGGTAAGAACGCAGAAGGATTGTAAGGATTAAAAACAGGAGGCGTATATGTGCGGAATAGTTGGATACATTGGTAAGCAGCAGGCTGCTGAAATAATTCTTAACGGACTTGAAAAGCTTGAGTACAGAGGTTATGATTCAGCCGGACTTGCTGTATTTGACGGTGAAAAGATAAATGTAAGCAAATCGGTCGGAAGACTTAAGGCGCTTGAAGAGCTTACGCATGGCGGTGAGACGATGCCGGGACATATTGGTATAGGTCATACAAGATGGGCAACTCACGGTGAACCGTCCGAGACCAATGCACACCCGCATCTTAACGGAAAAGGCACGATAGCGGTAGTACATAACGGAATCATCGAGAACTATCTGAAATTAAGAAATAAGCTTGCAAAGAAGGGCTATGAGTTTAAATCCGAAACAGATACAGAAGTTATCCCCCAGCTGCTGGATTACTATTACAAGGGTGATCCGCTTGAAGCTATTTCAAAGGTTATTCATCGTGTAGAGGGTTCTTATTCTTTAGGTATAATCTTCGAAGATCATCCGGGTGAGATTTATGCGGCCAGAAAGTCGAGTCCGCTTATTGTCGGAAAGAACGAAGACGGAGCGTTCATAGGTTCTGATGTTCCGGCTCTTCTTAAGTATACACGTAAGGTTTATTATATTGGAGAAGAGGAAATAGTAAGGCTGACTCCTGATGAGATAAATTTTTATGATGCTGACGGTGAAGAGATCGAGAAGCAGATAACAGAGATAAAGTGGGATGCAAATGCCGCTGAAAAGGGCGGATATGACCATTTTATGCTGAAGGAGATCTTCGAAGAGCCTAAAACTGTAAGAGATACCTTAAACCCCAGAATAAAGAACGGTAAGGTTGATATAGAAGAACTTAACATGACTGATGACGATATAAGGAATCTCAGAAAGATCGTCATCGTAGCCTGTGGTTCCGCTTATCATGTAGGCGTTTCGGCAAGATATGTCCTTGAGGGAATGGCAAGGATCCCTGTTGAAGTTGATGTTGCCAGTGAATTCAGATACAGAAATCCTATTCTTTCCAGTGATGAGCTGGTTATCGTTATCAGCCAGTCAGGAGAGACTGCGGATACGCTTGAGGCTCTCAGACTTGCTCACAGCTGCGGATGCAAGGTACTTGCAATAGTCAATGTTGTTGGAAGCTCTATCGCAAGAGAAGCTGACGCGGTAATGTACACCTGGGCAGGACCGGAAATTTCAGTGGCAACGACTAAGGCTTATTCGGCGCAGCTTATTGCAGCATACCTTCTTGCGATAAAATTTGCTTATACAAGGTCCATGATCTCGGCAGAAGAGATGAGAGAATATATTGAGGACTTAAAGAAGCTTCCTGATCAGATAGACCTTCTTCTTGGCGGAAAAGAGAGGATGCAGCGCTTTGCAAACAGATATGTTGCTGCAAGGGACGTCTTTTATATAGGCCGTGGTATTGACTATGCCATAGCTCTTGAGGGATCGCTTAAGCTTAAGGAAATTTCCTATATTCATTCCGAAGCTTATGCAGCCGGTGAGCTTAAACACGGAACAATTTCGCTTATTGAAGACGGAACACTGGTAGTTTCGGTTGCCACACAGAAGGATCTTTATCAGAAGGAAATCTCAAACATGGTAGAGGTCAAAACCCGCGGAGCTTTCGTTATGGCTGTGACAAACGAAGGAAATTCCGAGATTGAGAAGGCTGCGGATTACGTTGTTTATATACCGGAAACTAATAAATATTTCGCCAATTCGCTGGCAATAATACCGCTTCAGCTTTTCGGCTATTATATTTCGGTAGGCAGGGGTCTTGATGTTGACCATCCGAGAAACCTTGCAAAATCGGTTACTGTAGAATAATCTGTAAAAAACTTTTGGATACGGCTGGAAGTACAGCAATATCCGAAAGTTTTTTTCGTTTCAAGATTTCTTAATGTCTTAAACACAAAAGCAACACAATTATGGTCTAAACTAATCATCATAAATCAAAAGACGTTTTTGTTTTGTGTATGGAGGTATGTAAAATGTACGATGATTTTAATATGGAAGGCAGAAATGATTCTTCCGCTAACGATAACAGAAGATTTACTTCGGACAGCTACGGCAGCTACCCGAACAGCTCAAATAATGCAGGAACAAGTGGAAACAACGATGCAAACAAGTATGATGAATACCGTTATGCGGGAGCACATATTCCGCCTCAGAACAATAATGACAAGAGAAAAAATAAAAAAGGCGGTTTTGGAAAGAAAGTTCTTGTTGCGGTTGCGTTAGGACTGATCTTCGGAGCTTTCGCAGGAACAGGACTCTTTGTTACAAATCTGATAACATCAGCGGGAAGTAAAGCGGTATCAGGTGTTATCGAAGATAAAAAAGGAAACGGAAATAGTGATGCTGTAGTGGCAACTGTTTCACAGGATGCTTCGAAGAGTGTAGCAACGACATCTGCTGTAACACAGAGCGGTGCAACGACGGGAGATGCTTCAGCAGTAGCTGAAAGTGTTATGCCTTCGATAGTTTCGATCACAAATGCATATATCCAGACTTCACAGGATTTCTTCGGACAGCAGTATCAGTCTGAATCTGAATCGGCTGGTTCAGGTATAATCATCGGAGAAAATGATACAGAGCTTCTTGTAGCTACCAACGAGCATGTTGTATCGTCTGCCAATAAGCTTAAGGTTCAGTTCATTGATGGTTCGGAGGTTGAGGCTTCACTTAAGGGCGAAGATGAGGAAGCAGATCTTGCGGTTATAGCAGTAGCAAAGTCCTCTATATCATCAGATACGATCGGCAAGATAAAGATAGCTGCAATGGGTGATTCTGACAGCCTTAAGGTAGGCCAGGAAGTAGTTGCGATAGGAAATGCACTTGGATACGGTCAGTCAGTTACCACCGGCGTGGTAAGTGCCCTTAACAGAGAACTTATGCTTGATACTGGTACACATAAGCTCATTCAGACAGATGCAGCTATCAACCCCGGTAACTCAGGCGGAGCCCTTCTTGATATGAACGGTGCGGTTATAGGCATAAATGAGGCAAAACTTGCGGAAACAGGTGTTGAGGGCATGGGATATTCCATACCTATTTCTACAGCAAAGCCCATCATTGAGAAACTTATGAACCAGACCACGAAGGTTAAGGTAAATGACGAGAAGAAGGGCTATCTTGGTATTGCAGGCGCGGATGTGACAAGCGAACTTGCATCACAGTACAACATGCCTCAGGGCATTTATATAGCAAAGGCTGATGAAGGCTTTGCGGCAGCAAATGCAGGTCTTAAAAAGGGTGATATCATCACATCTTTTGACGGACAGACAGTCCAGACTTTTGACCAGTTGAAAGATCTGATAAAATACTATGAGGCAGGACAGCAGGTAGAGATCGTTGCAATGGTTCCGAAAGATGATGAATACGGTTATGAGAAAAAGACTTTTTCAGTAACTCTTTCAAGTGCCTCGGATGCAAATTCGTATTCAAACCAGAGAAATAATAACGGCGGCCAGAACAGGCAGGATGATCAGGAAGAACAGGATAACGGCGGTAACGGTGACAGCTTTGACGACATCTTCGGAATGTTCGGATATTAATATATAACTGTTACTGTTCACACCTTGCAGGTGCTCACAGTAACTGGATTTGCCCATTTTAAGATTGCCTTCGGCAATGGGGCAAATCCATATTT
>CAJORC010000303.1 GCA_905236615.1 uncultured Lachnospiraceae bacterium | reverse complement strand
GTCATAAGACTGTCCGAGACTGCTCAGCCTGTTTACCGGAGTTCCGACACCTACAAAGTAATTTCCGTCTTCTATCGACTCCGCAACCTCGATTATCCTCTGGATAGCCTCATCATCCTTCTGCCTGACCATTTCTTCCGTTTCACCAAGGGTCAGTATGGCAAATCCTTCTGTTCCTCTGTCAAAAAGAAAACAGCCGTCCAGCTCTTCTATCTCATCAAGAACCTGCGAACCAAATGCATTCTGCTTTTCAGAATAGGCATCACCTGTTTCTCCGGGCAATGTAAAATTAAAAATACTTATCTCATAAAAGCTTGCCATAAGATCCATTTCAAGCTTGCGGCCTGCTTCCACCAGTTCTGTCATAGACATCTGTCCGCTTACAAGTGCTCTGAACAGCTTCTGCTGTTCTATTGCATTTCTTTCAAGGATTTCTTCCCTTGACCATTCTTCAAGTGCTGACTCACTTTTTCTGCTCTCTTCTATCTTCTTTTGTACTGTCTTTATTGTTTCAAGAAGCTTTGCAGGAGAAATAGGTTTTAAAAGATATTCCTCCACTCCGATCGAAACCGCTTCCTGCGCATATTTGAATTCATCGTAACCCGAAAGTATGATTATCCGCGTTTCAGGCAGTTCTTTTTTTACAAGTTTGGATAACTCAAGTCCGTCCATAAACGGCATTTTTATATCCGTAACGAGAATATCCGGTTTGCTTTTTAATATCTGCGGATAGGCCAGTTCTCCGTCACTCGCTTCTCCGACAAAATCAATGTCTTCGCCCTTCCAGTCTATATGCTTTTTTATGCCGTCACGCATGATCTTTTCATCTTCAACCAAGAACAGTTTTACCATTAAATTCATATCCCCCGTCTCACCCTTAATAAATTGTGTAAAACAAGTATATCAGATTAGGTCAGAGATTGCACGTCAAAAAATACATTTACTTATTGTTAATTGCTTTTTGCATACAACTTTTCCGAAATTATTCAGTTCGCCGGGTGCGACTGTTTTATTCTTTCCATGATAATCACTGCCTCCGCTGATAAGCAGTCCATTCTTTTCCGCCCTCGCTGTAAGAAAGCTGACATCTGCCTCACTATATAGAGAGTACCAGCATTCCAGCCCCTTCAGTCCCTCATCCATAAGCAGTTTAAGCCTTGCATCAAATTCATCTTCCGTAAGCCTTCTCTCATTTATACCTCCGAGGGGATGTGCCCACACAGGTATCCCGCCGCCGGATAGTATCCCACTGACAGCATCAACAGAAGGTATCCTCGTATCCGTCATATCATATTTATCTTTATTGTCATCAATATATCTATCGATCGCCTCCTTTTTATCCGAGGCATATCCGTATTTTATGAGCAGCTTGGCAAGATGCGGCTTTCCCGTACTTGTAAGAGAACGGATATATTTATAATCTTCTTCCGAAAATTCTATCCCATGATCTTTTTTTAAATGTTCAAGACGTTTTTCAAGCTTTTCTATCCGCATAAAATGTCCTTCACTGATAGCCATTCTGAACTCATCATTTTTTTCATCAAAAGCATAGCCGAGAATATGAACTTTTCCCCTGTCGCTCGTGCGGCAGGAAAACTCTATTCCCTGAATAAAGTTCATGTCTTCCGGAACTATTTTTTTCACAGCCATTGTACCCTCGATCGTATCATGATCGGTGACCGAAAAATACTTTATCCCCTCCTTTTTAAGTCTCTCAATAAGCTCTGTTTCGTTATCCGTTCCGTCAGAGTATTTCGTATGCATATGCAAATCTATTCCACCGTTCATAGTTTGTCACCCCGTTTTTGTACTTTGTTTTTTTTTACATTTTATCACACTTTTGTATTTCTTAGTTATTGACTCCATTTCTTCCAAATGTTATTCCATTGTGACAGATTATGACTGGGATTCCGAGAAGAAGATTATAAACTTCAAGGGTGATAATTTCACTGGAACTTATATAGTAAACAACATAAGCGGAAACTGATAATACTGTGAACACAAAGGGGACGGTTTGAACCGCCCCCTGTTTTTTTATGTTTTAAGCACTTTTATATTCATCAACCGTAAACAACGGTTTCACTATAACTACCTCATCATATTCTTTCTGACTCACCGTAACAGTCGGATTCAATGCCTTCAGATCATCTTTAACGAGCTGCATTGCTCCGCTTACGGTCTTTGTTCTGCCCTCTCTGATGACCCTTATCATCCTGTCAATGACGATTGGATGTGCATAAACCGCAGGAACAGGAAAATCAGTTTTCTTTGACAGAAATTCGTTCATTTCCCGCAAAGAATTATTATAACAGTCTTCTCCGTATTTTTTATTATTCCTTCCCGACGGCAGAACGTTTGCCGAAACAACAAAAAATATAAATGCGAATCCCAACAGAACGTAAACTCCGCCAACAGTGAATCCCTTTGTTGCCACGATCTTTAAGCCCCATGCAGTGCATGCAGCCGCAGCCAGAAATACTGCAACTGCCAGAAGTCTGTAGGTCGGATTTATCGCATCCAGAGTCCTCTTCTGCTTCGCATCATGCGCAAGCCTTATTGGTAGTTCACCTTTAGATTCCAGAATCTTCTTTGCATTTTTCAATTGCTCAACCGATTTCTCCGCTTCAGGTGAAAGTTCTTTTAAGTATCTTGCTTCTTCCGCCTCTCTTGCAGCTTCCAGCCGCTTTTCAGCTTCTACGGAATGTACCGGGATATCCGGAAAACGCCGGCTTATCTTAGTCAGGATAAGGTCTACCTGCTCTTCATACTTGAAATTACAGACCTTCTCTGTTCCGTCCTTAAATTTAACAACCAGATAAGGTATCGATGCAAAGAGACCTTTTCCGCTGAATCCGCCCTTACTCATCGCAATACGTTTAAATACTCTCTCTATTTTTTCGTATTCCGCATAATAAACCCTGTCAAAGAAAAAGCTGTTAAGATAGATCGCCTTTTCTCCGATCCCGCAGGGTCCGATCTTTATACATTTTTTCTTATCGTTTTTAAGCTTATCCGTATCAAGGTTTGAACTTCCCAATGCTTGCGGTTTGATTATCATTGCTAAATACCTCATCTGTCAGTTGATAATGAGTTACTGTTCACACAGCTCTGCGCACTTGCTGCGCTGAGCGTAAGAAAGCATAACGCAGGAAATATGGATTTGCC
>CAJORC010000302.1 GCA_905236615.1 uncultured Lachnospiraceae bacterium | reverse complement strand
AAGAACAAGAGAGCTTTGTCAATTTTGTTGACAGTTGCAATGACCTTTGCGAATACCGGGGGGGGTATAACGTTCTAGCCTCTGAAACAAATCTGGATGTTCAGGCCACTTCTGGCATTTCTACAACACTTTCAACCGGTCTCGGATATGATTTGTCGTCTGCCGAGAAATTTTCATATAATAATGATGAGAAGGGTACTTTCACACTGTCAGATCTTCTTGCAGATGTCAATATCACAGGCGAGTATACCGGCAAGTCTGAAATAACAATCAAAGCTGACAATATAAACGCACAGTCTACGAATGCGCTGATACCTGATTCAGGCTTCACAGGAAACAGCAAGCTTACTCTCGATGCAGACTATCTTGACATAAGTAATATAATCCCTTCTACATCCGGGTCTGACGTGACTGTTGCAAAAGTTACAGAAAAAAATGTAATAACATGGCCTGCAGCTGAACTTGACACAAAGACAAATGTATACCGTCTGAAATTAGGTGGTTCTACCGTTGCAACGATCAGTGATACGTCCGATAAATACACAGTAGAAAGCACCGGATTGTTAACAATTTCTTGTATTGAGAAGGCAGATACAGAGATAACGCTGCATGTTTCCCTGGATAATGACGGGGTTGCATCTCCTTCTGTTCCGGCAACAGATGCTGCTGAAATTACATCAGCTGTAGATGATGGTGCAAGCAGTATTTCTGTAAAGCTTAATAATAAGGCTGATACTCTTAAAATTTCAAATACAACTTTAATTTCAGCATTTAAATCTGCTATAGATGCAGGAATCCCCCTTACGCTGGTACTAAATGATAAGACCACGGTTACATTCCCGGAGGATTCACAATACTATGTTGCAACCAGTTCACTTGAAATCGTGGCTTCACGCAATGATGCTAAAACGGATTCATTTGTCTATCAGGACAATAAGTACACACCGAATGGCTTTGGCGGAACTTTCTCAATTACAGCTAATACAACAGTTGATGTTACAGATAGTTTCAATTTCGCACTTTCGGATCTGGATACCAGCGAACTTACAGAGTATACAGACGGTGCTGATAAATATTCACTTTTTGCAACAGTAACATCTGATGCAGAAGGAAATGTAACAGCAGTAACCGAAATCCCATATGCTTCAGATTCTGCTTCTTTTGCCGGTAATGAAAATATAGTATTCTCCAAGGGCGGCGACTGGTATATATTTGACCGTGCTGAGAATGAAGTAGAAGTAACATTCAGTGCAAACATTCCTGATGGTTATACCGGTGGATTTGAGGAACCTAAGGAAGGCAGTGACTATGAGATCAATGACGATGGTGCGCTTGTAGCCAAGATTTCAGGATCTGACAAAGTTACAGTTCCGGGTGCAGATTCTGTATCATGTGCAAATGGCAAGAAGCCCTATGCACTGTATGGATGGATCAGTAAACCTCTTGATGCATATAAGACTTTGGATTTGGCAAAGTCAGCAGTTACAGACGCAGTAACTGACGGTGCAAAGTACCTTGCTGCGACAGACGCTACTGTTGATGCTGCAAACGAAGGTGAAACCTACTATGCCGTATGGTATGCAGACGAAGCAAAAGTAACTTTTGACCTTAATTTTGACGGAGCAACACTTAATGACTTCGGCTATTATAGAACCTCCGTTTATACGAAAAATGAAAAAACCAACCAGGTATATGCAACCTTCGAAAATGCAGAAGATGAACATGAATACAGCGCACCCGGAGTAAAAGCGAATGCAAATTCCGGATATTCATTCGTAGGATGGGCTACAGAAGCTGATGCTACAGAGGCCGAGGAGCTTAACCAGTTCTCATACGATTATGATTATGCAGGCGGAAATACATATTATGCAGTATGGGAAAAGGGCGAGACAACATCCATAACGGTTAAGTTTGATGCCAATAATGGTGAATTCACAGGTGTTCCTGAAGGATACACAGAAGTAAGCTCACACCTGATCTCTATCAGCTTTGATGAGGATGATACAGGTTCTGCCGCAGTACCTTCTGCTGAATATCTTTCCAGGGATGGATATACATTAGTCGGATGGAGCACGACTGCAAATGGTGAGGCAGACGAGAGCCTTAAGGAAGTAAGCTTTGATACTTCTGATGCAACCTTCTATGCAGTATGGGAAGCAGAAGAGACAGACTCAAAGACAAGTGTAAGCGTTAATGAGCCTGAAAAAGAAACAGCTGCACTGACCATTAATGGAACATCAGTATCTGTAAACTATTACAGCAAACAGCTCTATCAGGGAAGAAAGCTCAAGAATTTCGATGCGATCGAAAGCATTGAGGTCGGCGGAGTTTCCTACAATGGAGCAGATGTAAAGGTTAAGACCACAAAGGAAAAGGATGCAGGTTCAAAGGTTACTGTAACCATCAGAAAGATCAAGGGTGCGGATAAGGCATTTAACAAGGCACTTAAGTCCCAGAAACCTACACTTACTGTAGAGCTGAAATCCGTATCTGCTACAAGCATCACGACGAGCAAGCCTTCAACCTATTCACAGCCCGGAACTATCTACGTTAAGGAGCGTAAGAATGGAACAATAAAGGCATGGCTTGTAACCAAAAAGAATGCTAAATCAACAAAGGCTAAACTTGTCAAGATCAAGAACGGATATAACTATGATTCGTCAACAGGCACGATCACCTTCACAGGAAATAATATTGAAGGCAGTGCAAAAAAATCTTGATCATAAGATAAGTCACCGATAACCTCTCTTTCTCTCAACGTTGCCCCCACAGCTTAGCTGTGGGGGTTTTATTTTATAGAAAATCACACGGATTCCTAATGACCCTGGGGGACGGAGTTTGGGGTTCGGAATGACCCTGGGGGACGGAGTTATAGGTTCATTTTGTTTT
>CAJORC010000301.1 GCA_905236615.1 uncultured Lachnospiraceae bacterium | reverse complement strand
TTTTCACTTCTTAGAAATGAGGTCTTCTTAGATCTTGCAAGGGAT
Source organism: uncultured Lachnospiraceae bacterium (assembly GCA_905236615.1). Classification (GTDB taxonomy): domain Bacteria; phylum Bacillota; class Clostridia; order Lachnospirales; family Lachnospiraceae; genus NK4A144. Next base: position 6,151 of record CAJORC010000301.1, on the reverse strand, counting down.
ATGGGACTTGAATATACACCTGAACTTGAAGAGGTGAATCTTTTTATAAACGGAGAATACCGCGGTGCCTACTCACTTACGGAAAAGGTTGAGACAGGGAAAAACAGAGTGGCTCTCGGGGATGGTGATTATTTATACAGGATCGGAATGGATGCAGATAAATATTCTTTTCTGGTCTATGAAAATCCCGATGCTGAAGGTGAAGGAAATTTTAAGAAGCTGTATGGTGAATTAAGAGATGCGACGGACTATGAAAAGATAAAGCGCTCACAAAAATATCTTACGGAAGCGATGGAAGAAATGTATGACAGCAGTTCCGATCTTTCGATCATGGATATGGATTCGCTTGTCAGATATTACTGGCTGCAGGAGTTTTCGAAGACCACCGATCCTACGGGCAGAAGTGTATATCTTCACTGGTCTGCTGCTGATCAGAAAATGTATATGGGCCCTGCATGGGACTATGACAGGACAGCCGGAATAATCGAAATGCCTTTCCTTGAGGAGGACTATCTTTGGCCTACCGGCTGGACCGCAAGAGTAAGAGATTATTATGTGTCGCTTTTTAAGAATGATAATTTCCTTGAAGCAATGAAAGATGTTTATGAAAACGGCGGGGTAAAAGAAGCTTTCCGTAAGGCAGCGGAAAGTGTTCCGGAACGTGCAGAGAAAATGTCGCGTGCCGCAGAAATGAACTTTATCAGATGGGATGTGCTTGACGAGGAAGAGAGCAACAAGGTCTCGGAGGTATATCACGATAATTCATGGAAGAGTCAGATAACATGGCTTGAAGACTGGCTTACAATGAGGTGTGATTTTATAGAAGAAGAAATGAAATAATGAAAAACACTATTCTATATGTTATAATATTTTGGAGTATGAAATAGTATAGTTCTGTAGATATATTTGTGGGGGTGTATTTATGGATGCGTCTAAGATTAAGACTATAAGGGATTTGCTGCAATTTGCGGCAGATGAATACGGAGGTAAGGTATTTCTAAGGTTTGAGGATAACGGGAATGTCTATGATCTGAGGTATGGTGAGTTCTATTCTGACTGTGAGAAGATAGCGGCATGGGTGGCTGATGAGGAGAAAAAAGCAGGACATCCCATGCATATTGCTTTGCTCGGAAACGGAGGAAAGGAATATCTGACCATGCTTCTGGGCGTGATGATGAGCGGGAATGTGGCGGTTCCTCTTCCTGCTTCTCTTGGCGTGGAAGAACTGAAGAACGTCATAGAACTTTCAATTACAGATAAGGTATTTTATGACCGCGATATGAAGGATCTTGCGGAATCTGCTGTTGAAGGGACGGATTGTGAAAATGAGCTCTATTCTCTTGACGCAGGAAAGAGTTCAATGGGAATATCGGATATACTGAGAGATTACAGTGATTATGAATTTGAAGGAGATTTTTCGAATAATCGCTGTGCTCTTATCTTAGAGACAACGGGAACCTGCGGCAAGTCGAGAAGGGTTATGCTGTCACAGGGAAACCTTTTGAGTAATGTTTTTTCTTATGATGCACCCGGCAGGCATGATGATGAGATTTCACTCGCATTACTGCCTCCGTGGAATATTTCATTTATAGTTGAGGATATCCTGACGGCAATGCGTTATGGAAGCATTGTCTGCTTAAATTGCGGCAGGAGAAATCCAAAGAGTCATTTCAGAATTTTTAATCCCACAACAGTCAGACTGACACCGGTTATGCTTAAGAAGCTTCTGGCAGATATCTCCGAGCTTTCGGAGAAGGAACTTCTGCGCCCTAAGGCAGATTATATGAGAGACGTCATAGGTGACAGTCTCAGAAGGATGATCACGCTCGGAGGACATCTGCATCCTGATGATGCAAAGGCAGTTCACGCCCTTGGAATAGAGATAAGCCAGTATTACACAATGGGTGAGACTTCGTCAAAAATCTGTGTGGGAGAAATTGAAGACTTTGATAAAGAGCTTCCTGCAGGCAGACCTGTTAAGGACTGTGAGATAGAATTTGAAGACGGAGAGATAGTTCTTAAAGCGCCCTTTGTCATGATGGGCTATTACAAGAATTCTGATGAGACTATTTATGCCATAGATAATAACGACTGGCTTCATACAGGTGATCTTGGCTATAAGGATGAAGACGGACGGATCTATATAACGGGCAGGAAGGAAAACAGGATAGAGCTTTCTGACGGTTCTTTTGTTTCGCCGGAAGAAATTGAAAAGCGCTTTGAATCCGAAGCGCTTGTGGAAGATGTTCTGGTCTATAAATCCGGTGAGTCGGTTACGGCTGAAATTTATCCTGATTTTGACTATGCTGATGCAAAAGGGATAACCGATATCCATGCGGCAGTTTCCGATATTATGAGGAAGGTCAATAACGAAACGGATAAAGTGAAGGTCAGCAGACTCAGGATAAGGAGAAAGCCTTTTGATAAAACCTATAACGGAAAGATAATCAGGAGCAGATTCAAGAAGGAACTGGAGACGGAGAAGGAGTTTCTCTCAAAACTTGAATATCCGGAAACAGATCTCCAGCAAAAGATATATGACCTTGCGGCTGATGCTATAGGTATAAGAAGATTTGGAATCAACATGGATCTCTTTGAAGTCGGAATGGATTCTCTTGGAAGTGTGATGCTTGTATCCGATCTTTATACAAAGCTTGGTTTCGACCTGACTCTTGAAGAACTTATGGATAACCCGACCATAGTCGGACTTGAGAATCTTTACTGGTCAAAGAATACGTCAGAAAGGAATGATTTCGAAGTAAGGAAAAATTATCCCCTGAGCTTTAACCAGCGATATATTACAGGGGTACTGAATGAAGGTACTGCATCGAACCAGCCGCTTCTTTTCAGGCTCAGTGATACTGTGGATTTGAAGAGACTGAAAAAAGCGACGGAAGCGGTTTTTGAGATTCATCCCGAACTTAAGGGAATAATAAAGAATAATGACGGGGAACTTGTAAATTTCAGAGATGATACAAGGGAAGTGGAAGTTCCCATAATGACCATATCCGACAGCGGATGGAAAAAGGAAAAGAAGCGGTTAGTCAGACCTTATGCATATAATGAGGATGATGATCTTTTCAGGGCAGTTATCGTTCAGACGGACAGCGCAAATTATTTCTTCTTTGATCTTTCGGCGGCAATGGGCGATGCCCTGACCATAAAGATGATCTTTGATGACTTAAATGCCGTATACAGGGGACAGAAGCCGGAGAAAGTCAGAGACAGTTATTTTGAACATATTTTATTTGAAGAAGAATATGCAAAGAACGGTGACAGGAAAAAGGACGAAGAATATTTTGTGAATCTTCTTGAAGGATACCGCTCAGATGAGAGCATTCTTGTCAAAAAAGATTATGCAGAGGATGACAGCCTTGTCAGCGAGACGATTACAGGGCAGATGAAGCAGCTTTCGAGAAGCAGGGTAAGAGAATTCTGTAAGAGAAACGCTGTTTCGGAAAACGTCTTTTTCCTCACGGCATTCAGTGTCTGTGTTTCGATATTTGCCGATACTGACGATGTGGCTTGCAGCGGAATTCACAACGGTCGTACGGACAGCCGCTGGAGCAGGGCTGCGGGACCGCTTTTCAGGACAAGTATTTTCAGGTATAAGGAAGAGGAGCATGAGAGTGTTGCCGGTCTTTTGAAAAGGATAGGAAATGAGATGCTTGAAAATATGAAGAGGAGGATTTCGACTCTTCATATAAATGACATGTTCTTCCAGTATCAGGGAGACCTTGAAAGAGTTGCCGTTATCGGAGAGGCAGCGGCTGAGCGCATCCCGATAGATACGGATGATATTCCTTTTCACCTGATCGTTATCCCTGATGATATCGGATACAGTTATACTCTTAAATTCCGAAGCAGCAGGTTTGAAAGGGAACTGGTAAAGGTTTTCCTTGAGGCTGTGAACGATATCTCATATGCGCTTCTGGAAGAGAGTACGGTGGCAAGGCTTAAGCATAGGATCGATGAAAAGCATTATCCTGTTCATTTCCGGATTTCGGCAGAAGAACTTAATTCTGCGGCCGGAAAGAAAATAATATCAGGTGTCGCTGATACTGAAGAGATAAAGGTCTACGTTCTCGATAAAAAGTATGAAAAGAAGCCTTATGGTGCATGGGGAACGCTTTATCTTCTCGATCATAAGACAGAAGGCAGGGAGGACAGCGCTGTTGTTCCTTATGCGGGAGGCAGTCTGTACAATACAGGACGTAAGGCAAGGATCAGTCCTGACGGAAAGGTTGAGTTTATTGAGAGAGCCGGCAGAAACGTTCTTCTGGAGAATACAGAGCGCAGGCGCTTTATTGACCTTGCGAAGATAGAGCAGGCGGCTAAAGAGTATCCTGCCGTAAAGGGAGCCCGTGCTTATGTAGGCTATGGTGACAACAATGAGATGAAGCTTGCTCTTGAGATATCATCCTCGACAAGACCTGATGAGGAAGACCTGAAGAGATATTTGGAAAGGACCTGCGGACATGATTATGTTCCGTCGGAATTAATACTAAATGATTTTTGATACACATGCCCATTATGATGATGGGCGATTTGATGAAGACAGGGAGACTGTACTTGAAAAGATAAGGGAAGCGGGAGTCAGGCATTTTGTGAATGTTGCATCTGACCTCGCTTCCGTTGATACGACATTGGAGCTTGTCAAAGCTCACGAAGAAGCTTATGCAGCACTGGGAATAATTCCGGGTGAATGCGGAGAACTGAAAGAAGATGATATCGTCACCATCGGTGAAAAGACTGAGTCTTTCAACAGGGCGGTTGCCATAGGAGAGATCGGGCTGGACTATTATTGGGAAGACAATCCGCCTAAGGATATTCAGAAGAAATGGTTTGTGCGTCAGCTTGATCTGGCGAGACAGCTGAGAAAACCGGTGATAATCCATTCGAGGAGTGCTGCAGCCGATACTCTTGAAGTCATGAAGGCAGAGGATGCCGGAAAGATAGGCGGTGTTATCCATTGTTTTTCCTACTCTGCAGAGCTTGCGGCAGAATATGTGAAGATGGGATTCTTCTTAGGCATTGGCGGAGTTCTTACCTTTAAGAATGCAAAGAAAACAGTGGAAGTGGTGCGTAATACCCCGCTTGAAAACCTTGTACTGGAAACGGACTGTCCGTATCTGGCACCTGTACCGCACAGGGGAGAGAGAAATTCGTCGGATCTCCTTACTTTCGTTGCTGAGGCGATATCGGAAATAAAAGGAGTATCTTTGGAAGAAGTTTATAAAAGAACTTATGAAAATGCGCTAAGGCTTTACAGAATAGAGGAACAGATTTAATGGCAGATTTGGGAAACCCTTCAAGAACAAGGGCGGTAATGGAGAAACATGGTTTTGTTCTGAAGAAGAAATTCGGACAGAACTTTCTTATAGATGATAATATCTTAAAAAAGATAGTTGCATCTTCCGGTGTAGGAAAAGAAGATTTCGTTCTGGAGATCGGTCCTGGCATTGGTGCGATGACACAGCATCTCTGCGAGGCTGCACGAAAGGTTATTGCGGTTGAGATCGACGGTAAGCTGATAGATGTCCTGCAGGAGACGCTTGCGGATTATGATAATGTTCAGGTGATAAATAATGATATCCTGAAAATGAACCTGAATGAACTTGCCGAAAAGGAAAATGACGGCAGGGCGATGCATGTTGTTGCGAATCTGCCGTATTACATAACGACGCCGATAATCATGGAGCTGTTTGAGAGTCATGCACCTATCGCGTCGATAACGGTAATGATACAGAAAGAAGTTGCCGACAGAATGAAGGCCGGACCGAAATCAAAAGATTACGGGGCGCTTTCACTTGCGGTACAATATTATTCAGAAGTCGAGATAGTGGCACAGGTTCCGCCGAACTGCTTTATACCGGCGCCGAAGGTTGGTTCTACGGTAGTCCATTTAGAGAGGGCAAAGGCTCCCAAAGTGGATGTGAAAAATGAAAAGCTTATGTTTAATCTTATAAGGGCTGCTTTCAACCAGAGGAGAAAAACGTTATTGAATGCGCTGAAGAATTCGCCGCTTTTATCCTATTCCAAAGATACAATAGAGGCAGCTATCGAAAAAATGGGGAAAAAACCTACGGTCAGAGGCGAGGAGTTATCGCTGGAAGAGTTTGCGGAATTGGCGAACCTTTTTGACAGTGGC
>CAJORC010000300.1 GCA_905236615.1 uncultured Lachnospiraceae bacterium | reverse complement strand
TGTAAAAAGCGTTACAAATACCATTGCCGACTACCTTTCTTTATTCTATAATGAACCTATGAATACATCACTTATTATCTTAAATTACAATGATCCTGAGCGCACGGCTTCACTTGCTGTTTCCGCAGCCGCACATCAGAGCCTTAAACATATTGTCATAGTTGATAACTGCTCTACTGACGGCTCTTTTGAAAAACTTGAAAGCCTGCAGTCTGAAAAGATCCACCTCATAAAAAGTCCTTCGAACGGCGGTTACGCAAAGGGCAACAATTTTGGCTGCCTTTACGCCCTGAAGAATTTCAAAAGTGAGGTTCTTTTTATTGCAAATCCCGATGTGGCTTTTGATGACGATACCGCATGCGCCATGGCTTCCATTCTCATAAGTCATCCCGAGTACGGGGTATGTGCTCCCTTAGTGCGTCAGGGCTTTAACGTCTGGAGACTTTCTTCTTTCATCGGTATCATTGAAAGTCTCTTCCTTATATGGTTTAACCTTGATAAAAAACTTCTTCGGAAAATGATCGAGTCCGGCCGCGAACAGGTTGTGCCCGTTGGTGTCGTGGAAGGTTCATTCTTTGCGCTTTCAGCCAATGCCTATAAAAAAGCAAAGGGCTTCGACGAGCGGACATTCCTTTACGCTGAGGAAGTCATACTTGCCAGAAGGCTTAAAGCCGCAGGTTTTAGCGAATGCGTTCTGAAAGACTTCCGCTATGACCATCTGCATTCAGCCAGCATAAAGAAGGCCTACCAGTCTTCAAAAGCAAAAGCTTTCCATAATTTTGTTGACAGTTTCAGGATCTACAATAAATATTATCTGCATACAAATACTGTTCAGAATGCCGTGTTTGACTTTGCATGTCTTTTAGCATACGCCGAACGTGTCGTTTATGATCTTATCATGAATCTGAAAAACGCTGTCAGACGCCGGTGAGTTTCCTTATACTCTTCACCATGTGTTCCCATGAGAAACGTTCACTGTCAGCCTTAATGTTTGCCTTGAAGTCTGTTCCACTCTCTTTCAGATTGTAGAAACGCCTGACAGCTTCCGCCAGTGCAAAAGCGTCCGAAGGTTCACACATTATGCCTGTCTTTCCGTCAGTGACTACTTCGCCAAGACCTCCGACTTTCGTAGCGATAACAGGCTTCTCAAATCCAAAGGCTATCTGTGCGATCCCGCTCTGGGTCGCATCAAGATAGGGCAGGACAACGGCATCCGCAGCCCTGAAATACTTCTCGACCTCCCTGTCAGGGGTATAGCCGTCATGTATCTCTATCTTCTTTTCAATTCCCAGTTCATGGCTCAGGGCCTCGTACTCTTCCCTTTTTCCGCCGAAATCTCCGACTATCAGAAGCTTTATGTCTTCAAGCTCCCTCATGGCCTTCATGAGAATTTTCAGACCCTTATATTCACGCACAAATCCGAAGAAGAGAAGAACCTTCTCACCTGTCTTTTTCTCCTCCGCACTGTTAAAGTTAAATGCGCTGTAGGTAGGGTGCATGTTTACGGTATATTTTGCATCGGGTATAATGCTGCAAAGCTCGGCAGCCTCTTTTTCCGAATGCAGTATAAAGTAATCACCCTTTTTCATTACAAGTTTTGTCAATGCCCTGTCAAAAGGAAACCTTTCATGTGGAAAGACATTATGACAGGTGAAAACGATCTTCGCTTTTATCATCGACGCCAGGATTGCATAACAGGGTGCAAAATAGGGATGCCACCACTGTATTATCACGAGTTCCGGCTTCATGGAATTTATCACACGGGCAGTCCTCATTATATTAAAAGGATTTGCCGTGTTCAGAATAAACCTTGTCCCTTCAAATTTGAAGCTGTCATTTTTGTAATCGCGCTGTTCTTTCTTAAACAGTATCTTGGGATACTGCATCGAGTAAGAAATCAGTTCTGTGCTGAATTCCTTACTCAGAGCCTTCGCAAGAAGTCCGGTGTAATGCGCGATCCCACCCTTATACGGATAGACGGGTCCAACGACCGCTATCTTTGCAGGCGCAGTCTTCATGCCTCTTCCTTTCGTCTGATTATGTCATACTTATCAGGAGTTTCCGAGAATTTCACATAGAGTTTCTGCTTCGGATGCGGTGCAGACTCCATTTCCGCCCCGTCCTCATTACGTATCGATTCCACACG
>CAJORC010000299.1 GCA_905236615.1 uncultured Lachnospiraceae bacterium | reverse complement strand
GCCGCAGCAGGGCGTAAAGGTAAGCAAGATATTATCGCTTATTGATGATATAAAACTCAGCCTTGCCGCTACGGATATAAGGATCGAAGCGCCGATACCGGGGAAGGCGGCAATTGGAATTGAGGTTCCGAACAAGGTCAATGCTACGGTCAGTCTTAAAGAGCTGATCGATACGGATGAATTCAGAAAGGCCAAGTCAAAGTTATCTTTTGCCGTAGGAAAAAATATCGGCGGCGAGCCTGTTATCTTTGATATAGCCAAAATGCCGCATCTGCTTATTGCGGGAGCAACAGGCTCCGGTAAGTCGGTATGCATAAATACCATTATCATGAGCATTCTCTACAAGGCAAGACCCGATGAGGTAAAGATGATAATGATCGACCCGAAGGTTGTTGAGCTTTCAGTTTATAATGGTCTGCCGCATCTGCTTTCTCCGGTAGTCACAGATTCACAGAAGGCAGCAGGTGCCTTAAAATGGGGCGTTGCGGAGATGACAAGACGTTATAAGCTTTTTGCGGAGCTTAAAGTCCGTGATATGAAGGGTTATAACAATAAGGTGGAGAAGCTGAACGACATTGGTGAAACGGATGAAGAAGGCAATCCATATAAGAAGATGCCGCAGATACTTATCATTGTTGACGAGCTTGCGGACCTCATGATGGTTGCAAAAAATGATGTCGAGACTTCAATATGCCGTCTGACACAGCTTGCAAGAGCAGCGGGAATACACCTTATAATTGCGACTCAGAGACCTTCTGTAGACGTTATAACAGGACTGATAAAGGCAAATATGCCGAGCAGGATCGCTTTTGCCGTATCTTCCGGAGTGGATTCAAGAACAATTCTTGATACGCAGGGAGCTGAGAGACTTCTTGGAAGAGGTGATATGCTCTTTTATCCTCAGAGTATGAATAAACCCGAACGTGTTCAGGGCACATTTGTTTCGGACGATGAAGTACAGGATGTCGTGGACTTTATCCTTGAACAGATGGAAGATTCGGGCATGGAGGAAGAAGATATCAGTTCGGAGATAGATGCTGCTGCTGAAAGTCAGGCATCTGCCGGAAATGATAACGAACAGAAGAAAAACTCCCGTGATGATGACAGGGATGAATACTTTGCAGATGCAGGAAGATTTATAATAGAGAAAAACAAGGCTTCCATCGGAATGCTGCAGAGAGTGTTCAAGATCGGTTTCAACAGGGCAGCAAGAATAATGGATTCCCTTGCGGATGCAGGTGTTGTCAGCGGAGAAGACGGTACCAAGGCAAGAACCATTCTGATGAATGAGGAACAGTTTGAAGCATATCTTTCAGGAGATGAAATAATACCGTCTGATGAAAATTATTCGGAATACGATGACAACGAGACCGAAGACGGATATAATGATTAATAGAGTTATAGGGATTTATTGTTAGGCAGCTAAAGGGCGTTTTTTACCAGAGCAGAGGAGATAATTCATGAGATCAGACATTGAAATTGCAGAAGCAGCAGTACTCAAGCCTATAAAGGAAGTGGCTCTTCCCTTCGGGATTGAAGAAGACGATTTGGAACTGTACGGAAAATACAAGGCAAAGCTCTCAGAAGAATACTTAAAGAAGATTGAGAAAAACAAAGAGGGAAAACTTGTACTCGTAACGGCGATCAACCCTACTCCTGCAGGAGAAGGAAAGACCACGACTACAGTAGGTCTCGGACAGGCTTTCGGTAAGCTTGGAAAGAAAGCCGTTATAGCACTCAGAGAGCCCTCACTCGGTCCCTGCTTCGGCGTTAAGGGAGGAGCAGCAGGAGGCGGAATGGCCCAGGTCGTTCCCATGGATGAACTGAATCTGCATTTTACAGGTGATTTCCATGCCATAACTTCTGCAAACAATCTCTGTGCGGCAATGCTTGACAATCACATTCAGCATGGAAATGAACTTCGCATAGATTCGAGGCAGATAGTGCTCAAACGCTGTCTTGACTTGAATGACAGGGTTCTCAGAAATGTCGTTGTCGGAATGGGATCAAAGGCTGACGGTTATGTTAGGGAAGATCACTTCTGCATAACGGTTGCTTCAGAGGTAATGGCTATATTCTGCCTTGCAACCGACATGAATGATCTTAAGGCACGTCTTTCAAGGATGGTTGTGGCATACAATCTTGACGGTGAACCCGTGACCGCGGGGGATATCGGCGCGGTAGGCTCCATGGCGGCATTGCTGAAGGATGCGATCAAGCCAAATATCATACAGACTCTTGAGCATACTATGGCTATTGTTCACGGAGGTCCTTTTGCGAATATTGCACACGGCTGTAATTCGGTAAGAGCTACAAAAACAGCTATGAAGATTGCTGATTACTGCATCACTGAGGCAGGATTCGGTGCGGACCTCGGAGCGGAGAAGTTCTTTGATATCAAGTGCAGAATGACAGGACTCAAGCCTGATGCGGTTGTGCTTGTTGCTACAATACGTGCGCTTAAATACAATGGCGGAGTTGCAAAGGCTGATTTGGGCACAGAGAATCTTGAGGCACTTGAGAAGGGAATAGTCAATCTGCAGAAGCATATTGAAAACCTTCAGCAGTATGGCGTTCCCGTTATAGTTACATTAAATGCCTTTGTGAGTGATACTGACAAGGAGAGGGCATTTGTTGAGAAATATGTATCTGATATGGGATGCAGCTATGCCTATTCGGAAGTCTGGGAGAAGGGCGGAGAAGGCGGAATAGCCCTTGCCAATAAGATAATAGAGACACTGGAAACTAAGAAATCAGATTTCCATCCGGTATATGAGCTGAACAGGAGCCTTAAAGAAAAGATCGAGGCACTTGCAACAAAGATTTACGGTGCAGCAGATGTTAATTACAGCAAGGCTGCCGAACAGACATTGAAGAGACTCACGGAGCTGGGATTTGGCGAGCTTCCGGTCTGCATGGCAAAGACACAGTATTCGCTTTCGGATGATCCGTCACTGCTGGGTCGCCCGGAGGGTTATACACTCAATATAAGAGACGCTTATGTATCGGCAGGTGCCGGATTTGTAGTCGTTCTTACCGGAAACATCCTTACAATGCCCGGACTGCCAAAGCATCCGGCAGCATTGGATATCGATGTAAAGGAGGATGGCAGGATAAGCGGACTTTTCTGACGGTTGAACGGGGAGCCCTTTTTGCCGCCAGATGCCAAGCGTAAGCTATGAGCAACGGCGCTGCAAAAATGGACATCCGACAACAGTTTGTCAGAGAATAACTGACTCTATTAGAGGAG
>CAJORC010000298.1 GCA_905236615.1 uncultured Lachnospiraceae bacterium | reverse complement strand
GGGCACTTTCCGGAACTTCTGCGGGGATTTTGCATATATCCCCCTACCGCAGCTTTCCATCAGGTGTCACTGCATCAGCTTCTAAAAAATATGAATATATCCGTTGGGCATCACAGTCCGATCGTTTTATTATCGAAGATGACTTTGAATCGGAATTCTCCATATCAAGAAAGCCGGAGGAAACAATGTTTGCTCTGTCAAAATCCGATGATGTGATATATATGAATACCTTTTCAAAAACTATCTCACCTTCCTTGCGAGTGGGTTATATGGTACTTCCGAAATGTCTGCTGAAAAAATTCGACTCCCGGCTTGGTTTTTATTCCTGTACGGTACCGACTTTTGAGCAGCTGGTGATCGCCGAGCTTATCAACAGCGGTGATTTTGAACGACATATCAACCGTGTGAGAAGGAATAAAAGAAGAGAATTAATAAGAACCGTTATAGCTTAAGTTTATAATAAACGATAATTTTTAGGTATTATGAAAAGGCCGTGATGAGTGATATTATACTCCCATGAAGAAAAAGAACCTATTATAGAGATAGGTAATAGTAAAAGTCAGTTGTGGAGGATAGTATTATGAAAAACAAATTTTTAGCTTTAGCATTATCATTGACAGTCGTGGCAACGGTTTTTGCAGGATGCGGCAGTACAGAGAGTACATCAAATGACGCAGGTTCAAAAGAAGCGGCTCAGTCAGAAGCAGCCCAGTCAGAGGCAGCACAGTCAGACGCTTCGACAGCGGATGACAAGGTTATAAAAGTCGGAGCATGTGTAACACCCCATTCTGAGATACTTGAACAGATCAAGGATAATCTCGCAGAAGACGGATGGAAGCTTGAAATCGTAGAATATAATGATTATGTGCTTCCGAATACAGCACTTGAAGATGGTGATCTCGATGCAAATTATTTCCAGCATAAGCCTTATCTTGAAGATTTCAATAAAGAAAATGGTACACATATCGCAGCAATTGCAGCTGTACATTTCGAGCCCATGGGCATATATGCAGGTAAATCATCAGATCTCAGTAATGTAGCTGATGGTGCAAAAGTTGCAGTACCTAATGATACAACGAACGAAGCAAGAGCACTCCTTCTGCTTGAGGCACAGGGACTTATCAAACTTAAAGAAGGTGCAGGGGTTCAGGCAACTATTCTTGATATTGAAGAAAATACACACAATATAGATATACAGGAACTTGAGGCAGCTCAGGTAGCAAAATCCATTCAGGATGTTGATTTTGCTGTAATAAATGGTAACTATGCAATAGAAGCAAAGCTTGATGCACCGATCGCGGTTGAGACTGCAGATTCACTTGCAGCAGAAACCTACGCAAACTATGTATGCGTAAGAGAGGGAGAGGAAAACTCAGAAAAGTCACAGGCACTTAAAAATGCGATCCTTACAGATGAAGTAAGAGACTATATTAATGATACTTATTCAGGTTCAGTTGTACCGGTATTCTAAATATTGTTGGAGGCAGATATGTTTACGGAAAATCTTTCAAAAGAATCAGCTGTTGCAGTTCTCGGCGCAGGTGCTGTAGGAAAAACATGTGCTGCAGATTGTGTTCTGGGTGGGAATAAAGATGTAAGATTGTTTGAACTCCCGGAATATTTTGAAAAGAACCTTAAAAATGTTGCAAAGACCGGTATTACTCTTGGCGGAATACAGAAAAACCAGTATGGGTTTAAGAGGACAGGGAAGGCTTTTATCAACCTTCTGACCTCGGACATTTCGGAGGCAGTCAAAGGTGCAAAACTTATAATCGTCGCCATCCCATCTGTGGCGCATGATGTATTTTTTGAGAAGCTGGTACCTGTGCTCGAAGATGGCCAGATCATCCATATAATTCCTGATAACTATGGTTCATTGAAACTGAGGAAAAAACTCAGGGAAGCCGGAAGCACTAAGAAAGTGATCATTGGCGGATGGTCAAGTGCACCTTACGGAACGCGTGTTGAGAAAGAAGGCGGAGTTCAGACTTCGGATATGTGGCTGGTTTACAGAGCCAAGACTCTTAGGGGAGCGTCACTTCCAACTACGGATCAGGAGGAGTTCCTAAACAGTACAAAATATCTTGGATGTTTTGATTCCATAACTGAGGGGGATGGCCCTGTCGGGGGAAATACAGTTCTTGATATTGGATTCAGCAATGTAAATCCTGTACTCCATTGTCCGGGAACGATCCTTGGAGTCGGAGTTATGGAAAACTGGGGCAGGATATATGGTGGAAATGATAAGTATACTTATTCCATATACAGCCATGCATATTGCGAATCAATAGCAGAAGTACAGTATGCATTCTTCCTTGAAGAAGTAAAACTGGCAGAGGCTATTGGTGTAGGAATTGCAAAGTATCCGAAGAAAAATTTCTTGTCAAGGACAAGTATTCTGGGACCTGAATATATGGGGGATGACTGCATAGTGCCGTTTGATGAACAATGGGAAACAGGCTATCGTACCGGACCGTTCTCTATTCAGGACAGATACGTGACTGAGGATGTACCTGTTGGATGTCACTTATATCACGAGCTTGGAAAGAAGTTTGGTGTTGAAACGCCGGTTATAGATTCCATGATCACGCTTGGATCGGTAATGACAGGTAAGGATTTCTACAAGACCGGAATTAAACTTGAAGACCTTGGAATAGGGCATCTCTCAAAGGAAGAACTTCTTGATTATCTTAATAATGGCAATTTTGTTGAATAGAAATTAGAAAAATAGCAGCTTGGGGAATGTTGATAAAATCTTTAGGCAGTTCCTCAGGCTGTTAGATTTTTAGGGCTTTTTTAGTTGGATAATAACCTGTGCTTAGGAGGTATTAACATGGCTGAGTTGAGCAGGCGTACGGAGAATTTCACCGATTCTGTGATCCGGAGAATGACACGTATAGCAAATAAATATGGTGCGATAAATCTCTCACAGGGATTTCCGGATTTTGAGCCTCCTATAGAGATAACAGATCGTCTGGCAGAGGTCGCAAGGTCAGGACCGCACCAGTATGCGCTGACCTGGGGAGCACAGAATTTCAGGGAGGCATTGGCGGAAAAACACAGGCATTTTTCGGGACAAAATGTCGATCCTGATAAGGAGATAGTTGTTACCTGTGGAAGTACAGAAGCTATGATGGCTGCCATGATGTCGGTTATAAATCCCGGTGATAAGGTGATAGTTTTTTCACCCTTTTATGAAAATTACGGAGCCGATGCTATACTTTCAGGCGCGGAACCTATATATATTTCGCTGAATCCTCCTGAGTTTAATTTTAATTTTGAAGAAGTCGAAAATGCATTTAAAGAGGAAGCAAAAGCTATAATAGTCTGCAATCCTTCAAATCCCAGCGGAAAAGTTTTTACATATAACGAACTTGCATATATAGCGGAACTTGCAAAAAAATATGATGCTTTTGTTATAACTGATGAGGTATATGAACATATCATATATGAACCGTACAAACATACTTACATGTCCACGCTTCCGGGCATGAGAGACAGAACCATAATCTGTAATTCGCTTTCGAAGACATATTCCATAACCGGATGGAGACTGGGATATGTTATTGCAAATGAAGCTGTCATAGACCGTGTTAAAAAGGTGCATGATTTCCTGACGGTTGGAGCGGCTGCACCACTCATGGAGGCTGCCACTGTAGGACTTAAGTTTGATGACAGTTATTATGATGGATTGAGAAAACACTATACCCATATGAAAAATATTTTTGTCGGCGGTCTGAGGAATATAGGGCTTAAGTTCACAGAACCCCAGGGGGCATATTATGTAATGGTTGATATTGGGGAATATGCTGTGGAAGATGACAATGAGTTTTGTGAATGGATGGCGGAGCATATAGGAGTTGCAGGAGTTCCGGGCTCGAGTTTCTTCAGGGAGAATATACAAAACTATGTCAGATTTCATTTCGCAAAAAATGATGATACTTTGTATGCGGCACTGGACAGACTGGCAGATCTTCCGAAAAAGGCTGCAAAACGTAAATAGGAGTGATGATCATGATAAAACTGGAAAAAGTGACAAAGACCTTTAAGGTAAAGGAAAATACTGTTACAGCAGTAGATAATGTCAGTCTGAATATTAATAAGGGTGAAATATTCGGGATAATAGGATTTTCGGGAGCCGGTAAATCGACATTGGTGAGATGCATGAATCTTCTGGAAATTCCGACTTCAGGTTCGGTGTATTTTGACGGAAATGATCTGCTCAAAGCATCTAATAAAGAGCTGAGGGCATATCGAAGAAAAATAGGGATGATATTTCAGCAGTTTAATCTTCTTGAACAGAGAACCGTTATCGGAAATATATGCTATCCTCTGGAACTTGAGGGAGTAAGCAGAAAAGCCGCAAAAGAAAGAGCTAGAGAACTGCTTAAGGTAGTTGATCTTGCTGATAAAGAGAAAGCATATCCTTCACAGCTCTCCGGAGGACAGAAGCAGAGGGTGGCGATAGCCAGAGCACTTGCCACTAAGCCGGAAGTCCTTTTGTGTGATGAGGCAACAAGTGCACTTGATCCTATTACGACAAAAGGTGTTCTTTCATTGATAAAGAAGATCAATAAGGAACTGGGTGTAACTATTGTTGTGATCACACATGAGATGAGAGTGGTGGAACAGATATGTGACCGTGTTGCGATCATGAACAGGGGTGTGGTTGAAGAAGTTGATTATGTGAAAAATGTGTTCCTAAATCCTAAATCTGAAACCAGCAGAAGGCTTGTTTCAGCAGATGAAGAAAAGAGCCATGCTGAGCCGACCAAAGCCTCGATACGAATAGTGTTCGACGGAATATCATCTTCAGCACCGATATTTGCGGATCTTATACTTAAGACAAATGTCAAACTTAATATTCTCGGGGCAAATACAGAAGATATTGGAGGAAGTGCATACGGGCAGCTTTGGATTGAGCGTCCTGATGAGGAAAGTGTACGCATCATAAAGAACTATCTCGAAGAAAAGAAGATAGGATATGAAGAGATAAATCCTAAAAAAAAGAAGAGAATAAGAAAGAGGAGGTAGCCTGAAAATGAATCTTCAGATAATAAACATTATAGAAAAAGGAATAGTTGAAACCTTCTATATGGTTATTGCTTCAACCTTATTTGCGTATCTTTTGGGGATTCCGATCGGTGTGATACTGAATATCACAAGCCCTAACGGAATTAAACCCAACAGGTTCGTAAATATCACGGTTGGATTCATAACAAATGTTATCCGTTCTATACCTTTTCTGATCCTTCTTGTTGCAATCCTTCCGTTTACAAGACTTATAGTAGGAACAACAATCGGTTCAAATGCGACAATTGTTCCTCTTGTTGTTGCAGCTGCACCTTTTGTTGCAAGAATGGTGGAGTCATCTTTAAAAGAGGTTGATTCCGGAGTTATAGAGGCAGCAAAAGCAATGGGTTCATCAACATGGCAGATCATTTACAAGGTACTTCTTGTTGAGGCTAAACCTTCACTTTTAGTGGGTGGAGTGATCGCATTTGCAACAATACTCGGTTATTCGGCAATGGCAGGTTTTGTAGGCGGCGGAGGACTTGGCGCTATAGCGGTAAATTATGGATACTATCGCTATAAGACAGATGTAATGCTTGTAACTGTTGCAATCCTCGTGATAATAGTTCAGGTATTTCAGGAGGCCGGAATTCATCTGGTAAATAAACTTGATAAACGTATAAGATGATTTTTCTAAAGAAGGAAGAGTTATGAGTTGGAAAACTGTTTTGGAAAACAAAGAAGATCTGCTTGCTTTTCATGAAACTACAGCACATTTTACAGCAGGATTTGCAATAGGCATCATAGCTGATAATCTTGTCTATCCGAAACTTCCGGGGAATGTTGCCAATGCTACAACATATCCTTTTCCCGTTTTATACAGAGAAGTTGATTTTGAAATTGAGGAACTGTTTGAAGGAAATACTGATATAAAGGACCAGATAATAGAAGCTGCGTTGTATCTTGAAAAACAGGGAGTCAGGGCAATAGTTGGAGCCTGCGGATATTTCGCACATTTTCAGGATGACGTCAGGGAAGCTGTAAACGTCCCGGTTTTCCTGTCAAGTCTCTGTCAATTGCCTCTTATCAAGACAGCGATTTCTTCGAAAAAAAATATTGCTGTTTTTGCAGCCAGTAAGGATAATATAAATGACGAGTTATTGAAGAAAGTCGGATCGGATATGGACAGGCTGGTATTGGTTGATGTTGGAAGTATGGAAAGCTTTGCCGGAATAAGATATGGCAGCTGTTCCTTTGATAACAGGAGATTAACTGAAGATCTCAGCCGAATGGCAAAGGAACTTACAGAGTCTGACAGATCGATAGGAGCCATACTATTGGAATGCAGCGATCTGCCTCCTTATGCAAAAGCGATTCAGGCTGCAACAGGACTTCCGGTATTTGATTTTAATACCATGATAGATCTGCTATATCATAGTGTAGTTCAGAAGACATACTATGGATATTTTTGATCATAATAATGATTATCAGACCGGCGGGAAGAAAACAGAAGGAGAGTTTCGAGATGATAAATGAAAAAGTAAAAGATTTTCTTACAAGAAATGATCTTGGAGACAGGCTTACAGAGCATGAAGAAACTATTGATACGGTTGAGCATGCAGCAATTCAGCTTGGCTGTACAGAACCTGAAATAGCAAAGACTCTTTCTTTTTTGGTTGATGAGAAACCGATGGTTGTAGTAATGGCCGGTGACGGAAGAGTAAACAGTTCAAAGTTCAAGGCACAGTTCCATACAAAGCCTCACATGGTTCCAAGAGACGAGGTTGAAGATCTGATAGGCTTCCAGCCCGGAGGAGTATGTCCTTTCGCTGTAAATGAAAATATTCCCATTTGGCTTGATATCTCAATGAAGCGTTTTGAATATGTTCATCCGGCAGGAGGTAATGAATTTACATCAGTAAAGATAACACCAACGGAGCTGGAAAAGATCTCCGGAGCAGAGGGCTGGTGTGATATCTGCAAGGGTTGGGAAGAAAAGAATTAATAAAAACTGTATAAATGGATTATAACGGAAAAGGTTGAATGCCGGGTATCCGGCAGCAGGGGGGAATAATAGCAGGAAAGGTTTAATGAATATGAACGAGATAGGAACAAAGATAGGGGACTTTTTATTCTGGCCGGATGATGCTCTGTGGGGAACCCCTATGACGGTGGTTGTTCTTTTTACGGGAATCTTTTTATCTGTAAGATTTGGTTTTCGTTATCAGAGAAAAATAATTTTTAATTTCAAAAATACCTTTGGCAATATGCGTTCCAAAGGGGAAGGCGAGGGTACGATCACTGGATTTCAGGCCGCATGTACCGCCCTTGCCAATACAGTGGGAACCGGAAATATCAGTGGCGTTGCGACAGCCATTGTGAGCG
>CAJORC010000297.1 GCA_905236615.1 uncultured Lachnospiraceae bacterium | reverse complement strand
ATATGGAGTACAGGCTGAAGGATAGTACAGGTGACTGGAATGCAGCTGATGACCCCGAAACATTAGTAAAAAGCGGAACTTATCTTGTACGTTACAAGGCAGCAGATGGAGCTCCTGCAGGAAAAACAGCCGAAGTAGAGGTTGGAAGTGAATCCGGAGAAAAGATTTCGATTAAGGATGCTAAGATAGTCCTTGATGCAGATACGTGGGCTTATACAGGAACAGAACGTAGACCTTCAATAAAATCCGTGAAGGTGGGAAATAAAGTTCTTGAAGAAGGCACGGATTATGAATTGTCCGGTGATTGTTCTGCCACTGCAGCTGGTGATTATGAAATTAATGTTAAAGGCAAAGGAAATTATAAGGGAACAGCTTCTGTAAAATGGTCCATCAAAAAGATGGAAGAAGAAAAAAAGCCTGTCTCAAAAGGTGAATATATAGAAATAGATGATTCACATTCCATAGATGTTACAACCGGTTTTACACAAAGTAAAAATTCAAAACTTGAGATAAATTATGTTGAAGGAATTGACGCAGAGAACTGGGAGAATTTCTTTGATAAAAGTGAATTAACGGAAGAAGCAAACGTATTAGAGGCATGGCTTTCCGTGATTCATCAGGATCCGGATATGGTACCGGAAGGTATCATAAGCGTAGCTGAAAAGAATGTAAAAGAGGTTATCGGTTATCTTGATCTGAAATTTAAAACAAAGCTGAATGGTGGTGAAGAGCAGGAACTTGATACCCTTAAGAAAGGCACAGTTAAAATAACGATTCGAAAACCGGAGATTCAGGACGAAGAAGAGGATGAAAGCGGTGATGAAACTGATTCCTCTGAAATCCGGATGATGTCAGATTATGTTGATACGGCAGACAGTAAGTCTGAATTTTTGCTTCTTGAAATCGACAGCGGTAAAAATATTACTTCTCATCATGATGTTGGTGGCGCTGAGGATACTTTAACTTTTGAAGTAAGTAATTTCTCAACCGAAGATAATACGATTACGTATGCCCTTGCTTATGGCGAGACAGAAGAAAAAGAGAAAACCGGGGAGAGCAAGAGCACAGGCTATGTTGCAAAGCAGAGACTTTGGGCAAGCTCCGTAATGAATCTTCCGAGTGGTGTAAAGATTAAGTATGTTTCATCTGATAAGAAAGCAGCAAAGGTTACGAAAAAAGGACTTATTAAGATAGGCAAGACGGGTTCAAGCGTAACTATCACGGCAAAGAACAAGAAAACAGGCGAAACCATAAGCAGCTGCACGCTGAATTTTGATAAACCTTCGATTTCGCAGACAAAAATTAAGGTTTACGGAGTTGTAGCAGGTAATGCAGACAGCTACAAGACGATAAAATCCTTTGATTACCTGCAGAATACCAGCCAGAAACCTTATTGGATATCATCGAAACCGTCGGTAGCTGAGGTGAACAGTGAGACCGGTGTTGTGACCGTAAAGGGTACGGGAACGGCAAAGATTTACGCAGTATTTGGTGCAAGTTCAGAAGCGGGTGAAATTGGCACAAAGAAGAGTTATAAATACAAGATCGTATCTAAAAAGTAAATATTGACTAATTTAAAAAGAGATGCTCCAACAGTGGGGCATCTCTTTCTCAGTTGTGCACATTTAATAATTCCAAAAGAGGGGAATTCAAGGCACTCCCAAGAATGGCATGTGTCAGCATTAAGAAAAACTATGATATGATAAGAAAAAATGAATGACATGTATGTGAACCAGTGTCATTCTGAGCGGAGCGACGCAGACCATGCCTCTTGAGGCATGGTGCCGCCCAAATACAATCAGCATATTTCGTTTGCTCTTGCGAGAGCAGCATCAATATGTTCACAGAAATTTTCTTTGCCGACTTTATCAGCGAAGCCGGCTTTTTTCATTGTAGTCATCGGCTGCTCATTTACATGAGAGAAGATAACGGTAATATTGCGCTTTTTGCACCTTTCCCATACACCGTCGAGGGCACGCAGGGCAGTAGCATCAAGTGCGGGAACACCT
>CAJORC010000296.1 GCA_905236615.1 uncultured Lachnospiraceae bacterium | reverse complement strand
TGATTATTATGGAATGATGACTCTTCCGAGGGAACTTACTGTCAAAGACGGATATGTGATGCAAAATCCGATAAAGGAACTTGAAAACTATTATGGTGCGAAAGTATCATATGAAAAAATTTCTGTTTCCGGGGAAAGATCACTGGATAAAATTGACGGAAGATTATTTGACATGACCCTTGATATTTCGCCTGAAGACAGGGAGAATGATTATTGCTTTGAAATAAAATTAGCAAAGAATGAATCGCATGAAAGCAGAATAATACTGGATAGCAGGAAGGGCACTGTCAAACTTGACAGAACCAAAAGCGGAGTAAGATTTTCATCTTTATCCACAAGAGAATTTTCAATAGGTGCGTTTAAGGATATAAAATTAAGGATTGTTTTTGATAAATACGCATTGGAAGTATTTGTAAATGATGGCCGGCATGCAGCTGCCATGAAGATAGACACACCACTTGAAGCATCCGGGATCACTTTTGAAAGTGATATGCCGGTGTTCATGGATGTCGTAAAAAATGATTTTATAGGAATATAAATATTCAGCATGGTACCTCTCGTTATGAGTGGTACCCTGCTTTTTTTACTTATATAAATCACATCTTTACAAAATCTTAATATCAGGACATAAGACTTAATGCCATCTTATCTGCTTAAATTATAAAATTTAAGGAGACAATGAAAAAGGAGGCTGTTCATATGCATGGGAGCTCCTTTCTATGTTCTCGGTCCGCTGGTTACGGATATTGCTCCGGGTTATGACCATATCACTTCAGCTATCGGAGGAGCTATCGCGGGAGCTTCAGGAGCTGCTTTTCTCTGCTATGTTACACCTGCTGAACACCTTGCACTTCCGAATGTTGAAGATGTTAAGCAGGGCATAATAGCTTCAAAGATAGCTGCCCACGCAGCAGATATTGCTAAAAAAGTTCCTCATGCAATGGATATCGATAATGCAATGGCTGATGCCAGAAAGAACTTTGACTGGGATAAACAGTGGGAATGTGCGATCGATCCCGAGACTGCAAAATCCATATGTGATGACAGAACTCCTGAGTTTGATGATACATGTTCCATGTGCGGAAAGTTCTGCGCAGTCCGTTCCATGAATAAAGCTCTGGCAGGAGAGCATATTGATATCCTGTAAAATACTTATTCTGCAGCGGCAGCATCTATTTCAGCAATTTCATCATCAGTAAAAGATGTATTTTCAATTGCTTTGATGTTATCAAGTATCTGTTCCGGTTTCGAAGCGCCTATCAGTACACTTGCGGTAATTCCGTCTCGCAGGATCCATGCGAGAGCCATTTCTGCGAGTGTCTGTCTCCTGCGCTTTGCCAGATCATTTAATTTGCGGATGCTTTCCAGTTTTTCGGGACTGAGTCGGTCTTCTTTAAGAAATCTTCCGTCAGTCCGTATCCTGCTGTCGTCAGGGATGCCATTAAGATATCTGTCTGACAACAGTCCCTGAGCAAGCGGTGAAAAGCATATAAGACCTTTTCCCAACTCTGCGGCTGTCTCTTTTAATCCGTTTTTTTCTATAGTCCTGTCAAAGATGTTATAGCGATTCTGATTGATCACAAAAGGAACATGGAGCTCATCTAAAATTGCGGAAGCTTTTTTTAAGGTAGGACCATCATAATTTGATAAGCCCACATATAATGCTTTTCCGCTCCTTACGATCTGCTCCAGTGCACACATTGTTTCTTCAAGGGGTGTTTCGGGATCCATTCTGTGATGATAAAAAATATCAACATAGTCAAGCCCCATACGTTTTAATGACTGATCAAGGCTGGCTATAAGATATTTCCTGCTTCCCCAGTTTCCGTAAGGTCCTTTCCACATATCATAACCTGCTTTAGTGGAAATGATCATTTCATCTCTGTAGGGAATGAAATTTTCCTTAAAAATCATTCCGAAGTTCTTTTCAGCACTTCCATACTCCGGACCGTAGTTATTTGCAAGATCAAAATGGGTTATACCATTGTCAAATGCGGTAAAGCACATTCTTTTCATGTTCGAGTAATTACCGGTATCGCCAAAATTATGCCAAAGACCGAGCGAAACAGCCGGAAGCAAAAGTCCGCTTCTTCCCAGACGGTTATATTTCATTTTTTCATATCTGTCTTCTTTTGCAATATACATAATACCCTCCTTCTGATCATCTACATTTAATTCTGATTATAGGGGAGAAATAGGGCGGTTTCAAGCCTAAACTGTGCTTCTTGACTGAAAATGAACGGGTGTTTAAAATGATAATACAGACACACATTTATCAGCATGAGAGGAGATACCTTAAGGAGGATTTATGGCAGGATATCTGATTAAAGATACAACTCGTGAGGAACGGGAGAGAATAGTGGAAGAGTCAATCGGAAACATCAGCGGAAGCTGTGACGGCTGTGCTTCAGGTCTTGCGGATATGTATCAGGATTACATTGACGGAAAGCGGGA
>CAJORC010000295.1 GCA_905236615.1 uncultured Lachnospiraceae bacterium | reverse complement strand
ATTAAGTATTATAAGCCACAAAGAAAACCATCACCGTTCGCGGCGCTATTTTTACGTCGCCGCGGATGGCTCCCTTGCCTTTGATAACCGACTCTTCCCTGAAGGTATCTACCGCACAGAACCATTCAAGCTGTGAATAATCCGGTATCTCCGGCAGGCTGAAGGTCAGCTCTTCCCAGTAAGTATTTACTGCGACATAGACCACATCATCGCCCTTGCCGTTCTTCTTTCTTCCCGCATACATTACCCCGACAAAGTGAGAACTGTCGCTGTAGTCCGGTTTCCATGGCTCTACGCCGTGAGCCGAAAGCTCAGGGAATCCCAGCGAGCAGCCTTCCGAACAGCAGCGGAGTACACGGTGCTTATTTCTGAATTGAAGCATAAATTTAACGAAATCGTGAAGCGCACGGTTCGTTCTCAGATCACGCCAGCGAAGCCATGCAAGATAATTATCCTGACAATAGGCATTGTTGTTTCCGCTCTGTGAATTGCCGAATTCATCACCCATAAAGAACATCGGTGTTCCGCGGCTTGTAAGGAGAACAACAAACGCATTTTTGACCATGCGGGCTCTGAGCGCCTTAATCTCGGGATCGGTCGTTTCGCCCTCGAAACCGCAGTTCCAGCTCAGATTGTCATTGGCACCGTCAGTATTGTTCCAGTTATTATCCTCATTATGCTTCTCATTATAAGTATAAAGGTCATGCAGGGTGAAGCCGTCATGACAGGTAAGGAAGTTAACGCTTGCGTGATAACCTCTTATTTCGGGCTTATAGATATCTCTCGAGCCTGTCATTCTCTGAACTGCCGCTGCCGCTTTTCCGTTATCGCCCTTAAGGAATGCCCTCATGTCATCCCTGTATTTACCGTTCCACTCAGACCAGCGGGACCATGACGGGAATGCACCCACCTGATAAAGTCCGCCTGCATCCCATGCCTCGGCGATAAGCTTTGTCCTTCCGAGAATAGGGTCAAACGCAAGGCTCTGGAGCAGAGGCGGTTTATCCATCGGGCTTCCGTCCTCATTACGTCCGAGAATGGTCGCAAGATCGAAACGGAAACCGTCTATATGGTAATTTGTAACCCAGTAGCGCAGGCAGTCAAGAATAAGCTGCTGAACTATGGGGTGATTGCAGTTAAGCGTATTTCCGCATCCGCTGAAGTTGTAATAATATCCCTCAGGCGTCAGCATATAATAAATATTGTTATCAAGTCCCTTGAAGCTGAAGAAAGGTCCGTTCTCATTTCCCTCTGCAGTGTGGTTGAAAACAACGTCAAGGATAACTTCTATATTATTCTCATGGAAGATACGGACCATTTCCTTTAATTCGGTACCTTCCTGATGCTCCTCTTTAACGGAACTGTAGCTCGTATTCGGTGCAAAGAAACCTACCGTGTTATAACCCCAGTAGTCCATAAGTTCACGGCCGTAATAGTCACGCCTTCCCAGCATTTCATCAAATTCAAAGATAGGCATCATCTCTATCGCATTTATGCCTAAATCCTTTAAATACGGAAGTTTCTCCAGAACCCCCGCAAAAGTTCCGTTGTGGATAACGCCCGACAGCGGATCCTTCGTAAATCCCCTTACATGGAGTTCGTAAATTACCAGATCTTCCATCGGGTGGTTCGGCTGCTGCGAATTTCCCCAGTCGAAGTTGTTCTTTACGACTCTTGCCTTGTATATGCCGTGATGTCTTGTTCCCCATACGCTCTGACCGGTTATCGCTCTTGCATACGGGTCAAGTATTATCTTGGTCTTGTCAAAAATCTGGCCTTTTTTAAGGTTATATGGGCCGTCCACTTTATAGGCATACTCAATTTTCTCGATGTCCAGTCCGAAAACTATCATCGACCATACATTACCTATTCTGTAATTCTGTGGAAATTTCAGATCTACAAACGGAGTTTCCTCTTCAGGTCTGAACAGAAGCAGTTCTACAGATGTCGCCTGATTGGAATGAAGTGTAAAATTAACCCCCACGGGAATAGCTGTAGCCCCGTTGATCTCATAAAACCCCGGACGAACTTCGTACCCTGCGATATGATCAAGTGCCTGCATGTGCAGTTTTCGGTCATCCAGTGCCTCAACCCTTACAGCATGTGATATATCCGACGCTCTAAACACATCCGTATTATGTAGTGTCATAAGTTCCCCCTTACTATTTCCGCACAATTTCGGATACTGCTACAATTTTATTTTATAACGCTTTTTTTGAATTTACAATTAAATAATCACTTGAATTTTATTAAGAACAATAGTATTGTATTTATAATAGTACATTATTATTTATAATGGGGTAGCTTTTTGAAATGCAACTATTTGGGAGTTAATATTAATGATTCTAGACGATATTGCAGTACACAACTGCATAACCATACAATGCCACGACAATCCCGACGCGGACGCGCTGGCATCCGGATATGGGCTCTATCTGTATTTTTCATCTCTGCCTAACAAGAGGGTTAAGCTGATCTACTCAGGCAAAGAACATATACGCAAGCGAAATTTCCTCATGATGATCGAAAAGCTTGACATTCCGATCGTCTATGTAAATAACCTTTATCGTCCGGAGGGGATTCTCGTTACCGTTGACTGTCAGTACGGAAGCGGTAATGTTACAAAGCTTCTCTATAATGAACTGGCGATAATCGACCACCACCAGCCGGGAAATATCGAAGAAAATGCAATAGCGGATATCCGTCCCGAATTCGGAAGCTGTTCAACTATCATCTGGACTCTGCTTCTCCAGAAGCATTTTCCCGTTGAGCTCTACAAAAATCTGCAGACAGCGCTTTATTACGGACTTTATACGGATACAACCTCCTTCTATGAGATGTATAACCCGCTCGACCGTGATATGCTGGACTCCCTGCATCCGGATTTTGATCTGATAAAGCATATGAACAATTCGACTCTTTCTTCAAAAGAGCTGGGTATAGCGGGACTTGCACTCATCAGGGCGATAATTAACGAAAAGCAGCATTTTGCTATCTTAAACGCAGAAGACTGCGAGCCTAATCTGCTCGGAATGATCAGCGACTTCGCACTGCAGGTTGACTCTATTTCAACCTGTATCGTTTATACGGAACACATGGATGAGATCAAATTTTCCGTAAGAAGCTGTGACAGGGAAATACACGCCAACGAACTTGCTGTTTTTGTCGCAGACGGTATGGGAAACGGCGGCGGACATTTCGACAAGGCAGGCGGAACCATCAGCAAGGAAGCTTTTGAAAACAAATATCCGGAGCTTCACCTTCAGGCATTCTTCTCCGAATGTTACCAGAAATACCTCAAGGCATTTGATGTTATTTATGCCGATACTTATAAAGCCGATATTTCAAAGATGCAGAAATACCATCTGAGACGTGTTCCTCAGGGATATGTTCTCTTAAATGCTCTTTACCCGGAAGGTACTGTTATCAATATCCGTACCGAGGCAGGTGATACGAAAACGACCGTCGATTCTGACAGCTGTCTGATCCTTGACGCCAAGGGCGGAGTCGTGATCTCCGATACGGAAACCCTTTCCTCACGTTATGAGCAGATCGACGCACCTTTTATCCCGAATGCGCCATATTCGCCTACTGTCAGGGATGAAACGGGAAGTCCGAAGATACTTGAGCATTTCGCAAAGACATGTTTATGTAATTCAGTCATTACGGTATATGCGATCCAGCTTGAAAAGAATCTGAAGCTTTTTCCGACCAGCGACTCGAACTACACAATCGGTCTCATAGGAGACTATCTGGTTGCCGGAAGTGATAATCTTGAAGACATTTCAATCGTGGACAGCGATTCCTTCGCAACATTTTATAAGCCGCTTGCATAATGCAAACGGCTTATTTTTAATCTCTTATTCTAATCTTCTTCCTCGTCATCGTCCATTTTTTCCAATGCCGAAAAAGTATATGTTTCATCTTCGCTGTCATTTAAGGTTACGGTATAATGCTTTGTCCTGTAACCATCTCCGCGGAGAGTTATCACATGCGTTCCCTTTGTTTTTGTGAAGCTGCATGGCGCTATTCCTTTATAAGAACCGTCAAAGTAAACTTCCGCATCCGCAGGCCCGTCTACATAAAGCTTGACAGTTGACGAAACAGTTTCTGTCTCATCTTCCTTTGACGCCTCTGAAGACTTGCTTTCTGTATCGTCCGTATCTTCCTTTTTTGTAGCATCCTTTGACTTATCGATCTTAAAGCTGTCGGGAAGATAATTTGAATCCGCCTTTGTAACGGTCTTCGCTGTCGAATTCTTTGAAACCGCAGACTTTTCCAGCCTTATGCTTATGTATGCCGTCGGATCCCCGACACTTATCATCCTCTTGACCGGCGCATAATCATAGGCTTCAACATAAAGCGTGTGAACTCCGTACTCCATTTCAACGGGCTTCTTATCGTCTATGATCTCCCCGTCAATGCTGACTTCCGGATCAATGCCTTCGGGTTCGATAGAGAAGATGACCTTTCCCGTCTTTAAGAGTTCACCTTTAAGATCACTGACATTCAGAACGGTTTCCTGCCCCCTTATCACAGAAGCCTGCTTTTCACCGCCGAAACCGTTGTAGGATATCCTTACCTTATAGCTGCCTTCCGGAATCTCTATGAGCATATCATCCGTTATGCCTGTGATGATATCCCCGACTTCTATCCAGCCTCCCTTAAAGGACTCCTGACCGATTATCTTTAAATAACCGGTTCCGCCCCCGCGTACAATAGTATAGATATCATGACCGTATCCGACTGCGGTTATACTGTCTCCTTCTTTTATCTTCCTGAACGAAGATCTGACTCCGCCTGAGACCACCACAGTAGAATCACTGATACGGTAATTATTTCCACCGTGGCTCAGAACTCCCCTGTTCAGATCAATCTTATAATCTTCCATATCTTCGATCTTGAAGATTCCCGCCTTAAGCCGGACGGAATTCAGGATCTTCGAATGTGCTGATATCACTATGTCAACGATATCGCCTATCTTATACTGACTCGGAACCTTTACTTCACCGTAACTGTCCGTAAATTCTGTAAGCCCGTTATAAGAAAAACTGTAGGCTTCTCCCGTTTCAACAGATGAAAAATGTATCTTTTTTTCTTCTTCTTCCACCGACAGCACAACAGCTGTTCCTTCAGCCTTCAGATCATCCATTTTGACCGTTTCTTCAGTAGAAGCTTCTTCCGTTGATGCCGCCTCTTTCTTTCCTCCTGTGTTCGCACACGCCGTCAACAACAAGGCGATCAGAAGCGTTATCACTACCCCCGGATTTCTTTTACCTTTCTTAAAAGTATCTCTTTTTCGTTGCATGACGGATCCTCCAATACCAGCTCCAAGAGCCCCTTCAAAACCTCTCCAAGCTCTTTTCCCGGTTTCATTCCTGCTGCAATTAAATCTCCTCCGTTAACAGAGAGCATTTTTAAAGAAATACAGTCCCCTCTTTCAATTATATCATGATATATCTGCTCTATGCGATTTTCTATATCAATTTTCTCTTCTCTTTTATAGTCGCTCTGTGCCGCAATGTCTGCCCTGTGAAATTTCAGGAGCATCGGATAAATGTCTTCTCCGACATTGTTTACCG
Organism: uncultured Lachnospiraceae bacterium; assembly: GCA_905236615.1. Classification (GTDB taxonomy): domain Bacteria; phylum Bacillota; class Clostridia; order Lachnospirales; family Lachnospiraceae; genus NK4A144. The sequence goes on along the minus strand of CAJORC010000295.1, from coordinate 9,707 downwards.
ATTTTCTGACTGACTTCTCCGTTGTTTCAGGTCTGGTATCATGCCAGCGCACAAGCCTTCTCACCCTGTCAATAGTGTTGTTGTCCGATTTAAGGCGCTTAAGCACATCTACCGCTATTTTCTCTCCGATGATCTCATGCCCGTAAAAATGATCGATCCCCAGCTTATCTGTGGTCTTCGTTTCGGGCTTCCCCATATCATGCAAAAGAAGTGCAAACCTCAGAATCCTCAGCTCATCCTTATCTTCCGTTTCTTCAGCCTTAAGAGCCTTCATGGAATGTGCTATATGCTCTCCGACATTATAACAGTGGTGAGGATTGTTCTGCACAGTCTTCATGCAGCGGTCAAATTCCGGAAGCATTACCGCCGTGATCCCGTTTTCATATAGCCTGATGATATGATCCGGGTTATCCGACATGAGAAGTTTCGTGAGCTCTATATTTATACGCTCTGCCGAAATCCTCTCCAGCGTCGGGGCAAGCTTCCTTGCCGCCAGAAGCGTATCTTCCGCTATATCAAAATTTAATACCGCAGCAAATCTGAATGCCCTGAATATCCTGAGTGCGTCCTCTCCGAACCTCGACTCTGCAAATCCCACGGCGCGAATGATCCCTTTTGCCAGATCGTCCATTCCGCCAAATTCGTCAACTATTCCATCGCGCTCATTATAAGCCATTGCATTGATGGTAAAGTCACGCCTTGCAAGATCTTCCTTTAAGTTCGGCGTAAACTCCACCTGCTTCGGGTGGCGAGAGTCTTCATATTCTCCGTCGATCCTGTAGGTTGTTACCTCGTAACCCTTTTCTTTAAGCATGACCGTAACAGTTCCGTGCTGTATCCCGGTGTCAACGGTTCGTCTGAAAAGTTCCTTTACCTCGGTCGGTTTCGCGGAAGTGGTTATGTCCCAGTCATCCGGACTTCTTCCCAATAAAGAGTCACGAACGCAGCCTCCGACGGCATATGCCTCGAAGCCTGCGTTCTCTATAGTTTCTATTATGAACTTTACATCTTCCGGTAGTGCAATATTATATTCTATCATCTCGCTACCCTTAAACACTTTTTATTATTTCAATACTGCAACAGTCTGCCGTGCAATAGACATTTCCTCATCTGTGGGAATTACCATAAGCGCTACCTTATCCTCAGGCTTCGAAAGGAAGAACTCCTCACCTCTGATCTTATTCTTTTCACTGTCAAAGCTTGTTCCGAGGATTCCCAGATAAGATGAGATCTTCTCTCTTACGGTACTGTTGTTTTCTCCGGCACCGGCCGTAAATACGATGGCATCAACGCCGCCCATCTCAACCGTGTAAGCACCGATATATTTTGCAACTCTGAGAGCATAAGCATCAAGTGCTGTCTCAGCCTTCTTGTTTCCGTTAGCAGCTGCTTCGGCAAGATCTCTGAAGTCAGATGAAAGATTATCCGAAAGTCCCAGAACTCCGGACTTCTTATTCAGGATATTCATAACTTCTGCCGCAGAAATATTTTCCTTCTGCATGATATAATTGATTGCCGCAGGATCAATATCACCGGAACGGGTACCCATTACAAGACCTTCAAGGGGTGTAAGTCCCATTGAAGTATCAACGCACTTGCCCTTCTTTACGGCACTTATGGATGCACCGTTTCCAAGATGGCATACTATGATATTAAGGCTTTCGATATCTTTACCCAGAATCTCTGCCGCTCTCTTTGACACATACTCATGGCTTGTGCCGTGGAAACCGTAACGGCGAAGCTTGTAATTCTCATAATATTTATAAGGAACCGCATAAAGGTATGACTTGGGCTCCATTGTCTGATGGAATGCAGTATCAAATACGGCAACCTGCGGAACTCCCGCCATAGCCTTTTCACAGGCACGGATACCGATAACGTTTGCCGGATTGTGAAGAGGCGCAAGATCGTTGCACTCTTCGATTCCTTTGATAACGCTCTCGTCGATCTTTACAGCTTCCTTGAATCTCTCACCGCCGTGAACGACTCTGTGTCCTACCGCATCTATCTCGGCAAGTGAGCTGATAACGCCGTCTTCGCTGTTTGTAAGTCTCTTGATAACGAGCTCAACAGCCACGCTGTGATCAGGCATATCAACTTCCGTAACCTTCTTATCTTCGCCGGATTTTTTATACTCTAATTTTCCGCCGTCGATTCCTATTCTCTCGCAAAGTCCCTTTGCAAGTGCCTCACCGCTATCCATGTCGATGAGCTGGTATTTAAGTGATGAGCTTCCGCAGTTGATAACCAGTACCTTCATAAAATACTATTCTCCTCTTCTTAATAAGCCTTACCCCAGTATACAAGATGCTTTGCGGGTTTTCCGCAGCATACACATTTATCCGAAATAGCTTCCTGATCCTCGAAAGGCATGCAGCGGCTTGTTGCGGTTGTATCAGCCTTGATCTGATCCTCACACTCAACATCTCCGCACCACATAGCTTTCACGAAGCCGGGCTTTTCATCTATAGTCTTCTTGAACTCATCATATGTTACAGCCGGGAAGATATTCTCCTCCAGGTGCTTCTTAGCCCTCTCATACATATCCGACTGAATAGTCTTCAGCATATCTGCAACAAAATCATGAACCTTATCGAGCTCAACTGTATATTTCTCTCTTGTATCTCTTCTTACAACTACGCAGTGTCCTGCTTCCAGATCCTTAGGACCGATCTCTATACGAAGCGGGAAGCCTCTCATCTCCTGCTCTGCAAACTTGAATCCCGGACTTCTGTCGGAATCATCCAGGGCTACGCGGAAGTCTGCGAGCTTCTCCTTTAAGGAGGCAGCGGCATCAAGCACGCCCTCTTTCTTCTGCTGTATAGGAATGATAACAACCTGTGTAGGTGCGATCGCAGGCGGAAGAACAAGTCCCGAATTATCACCGTGAACCATGATAAGGGCTCCGATAATTCTTGTGGAAAGTCCCCATGAAGTCTGGTGCGGTGTATGAAGCATATTGTCACGTCCTGTAAACTGGATTCCGAAAGCTTCTGCAAAGCCGCTTCCGAAGTTATGGCTTGTTCCTGACTGAAGAGCCTTTCCGTCGTGCATCATTGCTTCTATAGTATAAGTAGCAACCGCACCGGCAAATTTCTCTTTATCAGTCTTTCTTCCCCTGATAGTGGGAATTGCAAGATATTCTTTACAGAAATCAGCATAGACGTTCAGCATCTGTACTGTACGAGCCTCAGCATCCTCTGCTGTCTCGTGCATTGTATGTCCTTCCTGCCAGAGGAACTCTCTTGAACGAAGGAAAGGTCTTGTTGTCTTTTCCCAACGGAATACCGAGCACCACTGATTGTAAACTCTCGGAAGGTCTCTGTAGGAATGTATATCGTTTTTATAAAAATCACAGAAAAGTGTTTCTGATGTAGGACGGACGCACATGCGCTCCTCAAGTCTCTCACCGCCGCCCATGGTTACCCATGCAACTTCGGGTGCAAAACCCTCGACGTGATCCTTTTCCTTCTGAAGCAGGCTCTCCGGTATCAGAAGCGGCATATAAACATTCTGAACTCCCGTTGCCTTAAATCTTGCATCAAGCTCTCTCTGTATGTTTTCCCAGAGAGCATAGCCTGCCGGCTTTAAGATTATGCATCCCTTAACGCTTGAATACTCAACAAGCTCGGCTTTTTTAACTACATCTGTATACCACTGGGCAAAATCCTCTTCCATGGAGGTTATTGCTTCAACGAGTTTTTTCTTTTCTGCCATTGAATTTTTCTTCCTCTCTAAATCTGTAAGACGGCGTAAAACACCACTATCTTTAGATTTTAATGGGCAGTAATGACTTTGTCAAGGGTTCAAAAAGGGCCAAGTCCATATAGACCTGACCCCTTTTTTCATTCCGTGAGTTCAATGCGCTCGACGCGTCTCAGAACCCCTATGTCTTCAAGCAGCCGTACCATGCGGTAGACCGTGGCCACCCCGATGCTCTTGTCTGCACTTGCCACTTCGCAGTACAGATCTTTGCAGCTTGAATAATTGTTCCTGAGAATTATCTCTACTATCAGACGCCGCTGTTTGGTAACGCGGCATCCGTTAGTCCTCAATCGTTCGATCACTTCAGAGCTATCCATCCGACCTCCTCCGTGTGCCGATCCTTATGCCACAGACCTCTTTGCCTGAACAGCCGAATTCTTATAAGGATCCGGTCTGAATAAACCGAAAAGAAGAGCAGCAAGGATCACAAGTCCGACTACAGTTCCAACCGTGAATGTTCCGTATACGATCAGGCATCCGATCTGATATACCATGAGTGCTGCCATATAGGCGAATACATTCTGGAAGATGATCATAAACGCTGACCACCATTTTGAATTCATTTCCTTCATTCCTGTCGAGATTGCTGCAAGGCAGGGTGAATCAAGCATGTTGAAGAGAAGGAAGCTGAATGAGCTCACTGCAACGGTAGCTGCCGGGAAGAACGCCTTTACGCCTGTCCAGAGCTGGACCTCGTCCTCTGCCTCTTCACCAAGTCCGGCAAGGATGGACATTGTTGAAACGATCGACTCCTTTGCAGCAAATCCCGAAAGTGAAGATGCAACTGCCTGCCATGTACCAAAACCAAGCGGTATGAAGAGCGGTGCAAGTACTCCGCCAATCATTGCAATAAGTGAATTGTCTGCATTTTCAACAAGTCCAAACGCCCCTTCCTCGAATCCGTAGGAAGAAATGAACCACATAATAATGCAGACAAGGAAAATCACAGTACCTGCCTTCTTAATGAATGCCCATGCCCTCTCCCATACGTGCATGAGAACTGTCTTTGCAGCAGGGATATGGTATTCGGGAAGTTCCATTACGAAAGGAGCAGCCTCGCCATGGAAATACTTAGTCTTCTTCAGGATAACTGCTACCAGAAGAACTGCCGCAATTCCAACAAAATACATCAATGTTGCGAGATACCATGCCCCGCCAAAGATAACGCCCTCGATAAGTGCAATAACGGGAAGCTTGGCTCCACAGGGGATATAAGTTGCTGTCATGATTGTAAGACGGCGGTCATTGTCATTTTCAATGGTTCTTGATGCCTGAATTCCGGGAACACCGCATCCCGCTCCGATAATAAGGGGAATAAAGCTCTTTCCCGAAAGTCCGAAATGACGGAAAACCCTGTCCATAACGAATGCTATACGAACCATATATCCTACATCTTCAAGGATTGAAAGACAGAGGAAGAGGATTATCATCTGCGGAAGGAAACCAAGTACTGATCCGACACCACCAATGATACCATTGACTATTACATCAATGAGCACATCGCTTGCGCCTCCTGATACAAGAGCTCCTTCAACTGCAGGCTGGATGATCTCAGGGAACAGAGTATCATTTATCCAGTCAGTACCCATAGTTCCTATACCGCTTCCTACAGAGAACCAGTAAACGAATCCCATGATGACAAGGAAGATCGGGATACCGAGCACCCTGTTAGTCACGATCCTGTCGATTTTATCAGAAACCGATACTTTATTTTCAGGCTTCTTTACGCAGCTCGAAACCACTTTAACGATATAATCATATCTTTCGTTTGTAATGATGCTCTCTGTCGTATCATCATATTTGCTTTCAAGAGCCTTGACGATATCTTTTATCTTCCTGTCAGCATCTGCCGGAATAACCGTGTTTTCAAGAACCTTGCTGTCCTGTTCTATAAACTTGACGCTGTACCATCTTCTCTGTGACTCACTGCTGATATTCTCGGGAAGAACCGCACTCACTTCATCGATGGCCTTCTCTATCTCAGAAGAAAACTTCTTCTCAGGGACATAAGTTCTGTGAGACTCGGCTAACTTCTTTGCAGATTTTATAACGTCGTCAAGTCCTTCTTCTTTAAGCGCAGAAGTCTCAATAACCTCACATCCGAGTTCTGCCGAAAGCTTTTTGACATCTATGCGGTCGCCTCTCTTTTTGATAACATCCATCATATTGAGTGCGATAACAACAGGTATGCCTGTTTCAAGAACCTGGCTTGTAAGGTAAAGATTACGTTCAATGTTAGTCGCATCCACAAGATTGATCACAGCTTCGGGTTTTTCTTTTAAAAGATAGTCTCGGCTTACAACCTCTTCAAGTGTATACGGTGAAAGGGAATAGATACCCGGCAGGTCGGTTACGATAACGTCCTTGTCACCCTTAAGGTGACCTTCTTTCTTCTCAACCGTAACACCCGGCCAGTTTCCCACATACTGGCTTGCTCCTGTAAGAGCGTTGAACATTGTGGTCTTACCACAGTTAGGATTTCCTATTAATGCAATTCTTACTGACATTTTTTCCTCCGGATTTTCTGTTTTAGTTAGATATTGCTAACCTCAGTTCTTAAAAAAAGTTGATCACTGGATCTCGATGATCTCAGCATCAGCCTTCCTGAGTGTGAGTTCATAACCACGAACTGTTACTTCAACAGGGTCGCCCAAAGGTGCAACCTTTCTCACATAAACCTCACTGTTTTTGGTGATTCCCATGTCCATGATACGTCTCTTTAACGCACCATCGCCTCTGATGTTCATTACCCTGATCGTTTCTCCGACCTTGGCTTCACGCATTGTACGCAATTCTTCTTCTCCTCCTTCTTCACATCCGTCTCAGACCATGATCTTCTTTGCCAGTTCAGCATCAAGAGCGACCCTTGAATCCCTGATGTTAACTATCAGGTTCTCCGCGACCTTTGAGACAACAGTTACTTTTGCTCCGTCAGTAAAGCCAAGGTTATTAAGGAACCTTTTCGTATCCTCAAGTCCTCCGACCCTTGCTACTGTGAATTCTTCTCCCGGATTTACCATAGTTAAAGGCATCATTGTGTCCTCCTGATCTTAAAAACATGAATCTGAGTATCATTTAGCATGCTCTCTTTGATAATCATTATCATTTACCGCTCAACATTATGCTACAATTGATAATGATTGTCAATATCAAAATCATTAATTTTCAGGAAAAAAATCGAAAAGCCCCCGGGGTATTAAAACTCCGGGAGCCTAAGATCATTTAAGCAGATTTGTCATGCTCTTCAAGCTGACGCCTATAGTTGAGGCATTGTGAAGTAAAGCTGAAGTTCCGGGAGATATCACACCTGCAACTCCAAGCAATATCAGACCAAAATTAAATCCCATTACAAAATGATAATTCCGCTCAATCCTGTTCATTAGTGAATCACTTATAAACTTAAGCGTAACAAGTTCAAAGAGATTATCGGCCGATATAGTGACATCTGCGACCTCACGCGCTATCTGCGCACCATCGGCGATCGCTATACCTACATCAGCTTTAGAAAGTGCCGGCGAATCATTTATTCCGTCACCAACCATAATGACTTTTCTTCCAAGTTCATGCTCCATCTCGATAAATGCAGCCTTATCTTCAGGAAGAACCTCTGAATAATATTTGTCTACATTTACTTCTTTTGCGATAACAGAAGCTGTTCTGTCACTATCGCCTGTCATCATGACGATCTTGTCAAAACCGGCAAGTCTCAACGAATTGATAACAGCTGCTGCCTCTGTCCTGATCGGATCTTTGATACATATCACTGCCGAAACCACGCCTCCTATCGCGAGATATAGCTGTGAATAGCGGCTGTCAATGCTTTCAAACTTTTCCCTTTCATTTTCGGGAAGGACACATTTTTCATCCTCGAAAACAAAGTGATAGCTTCCTATGACGGCATCCCGTCCATCAATGGTGGTGGCAATACCATGTGCAACGATGTATCTTACCTCACTATGCATCTCATCATGGTTAAGTCCCAGCTCTCGTGCTTTGTTCACAACAGCATTTGCCATCGAATGAGGGAAATGTTCCTCGAGACAGGCTGCAATCCTGAGCATTTCATCGGGCGAATTTCCGCCAAACGCAACAACCTCGGCAACTTCCGGATTTGCCTTAGTCAGAGTTCCTGTCTTATCAAATACTATAGTCTTTGCCGCCGTAACCGCTTCAAGATATTTGCCGCCTTTTACCGTAATTTTGTATCCGCCGGCCTCTCTCATTGCCGAAAGCACAGATATCGGCATTGCAAGCTTAAGTGCACACGAAAAATCAACCATAAGTACAGAGATTGCACGCATTGTATTCCCTGTCAGGAGATAGGTCAGCAATGTAGCTGCAAAGCTGTACGGAACAAGTCTGTCGGCAAGTCCGGATGCTCTAGTCTCCAGATCTGACTTGAGTTTCTCGGATTCTTCGATCATATGGACTATCTTATCATAATGAGTCCCTCCGGAAACAGCACTGACCGTGATCTCCAGTTTGCCTTCCTCTATTACGGTTCCGGCATATACCGTGACACCAACATCCTTTTTGACCGGCATGGATTCTCCGGTTATGGTTGACTGGTTGACCATAGCCTCGCCTTCCGATACGACTCCGTCCAGCGGGATCACGCTTCCGGCATTAACAACTATGACATCTCCTTCTTCTATATCTGCAACTGATACACTGACTTCGCTGTCCCCGGTCTTTTTCCATACTTTTTTGATATTAAGGGACATGCTCCTTGCAAGGTCATCAATGGATTTTTTATGGGTCCACTCTTCAAGGAGACTTCCGATCTGAAGCAAAAACATTATTGAGCTTGCAGTATCGATATCTCCCCGTAAGCATGATACTCCTATCGCAGTCGCATCAAGAAGTTCTACCTTTAATTTACCGCTCTTCAGGCTCTTTATTCCCTTTATGACAAATTTAACAGCCCTCGCCATCGTAACCAGTGCAGCAATCGGCTGCGGGAGCAGGAAATTTCTTATTCCCCTGCTGCAGAGCATGAAAAAGAGTTTTTCTTCATATTTATTGTTCAGTTCCCTTCCTGTATGCTCCGGAACAAGCTCCTCGTTTTTTTCATCATCAAAATGAAACGCCAGCAATGTATCAATTACATTCTGCCTGTCCGACTTATAATATACTGTCACACTTGAAGTTCTTTCATGAACAACGACATTTTTTATATTAGGCTTCTGAATCAGATAATACTGCAGCATATCAGCTTCATGAGCTGTCATTTTTCCGTAGACAGCGGCCTTCAGCCTCATTCTGCCTTCGGTCTCATGCAGGATCGTAAAATTCAAACGTTCTCACCCGTACTTTCTTCCTTACTCTTTATAAGAGCCTTTGCTTCTTCAAATTCCCTCTCACGTCTTTCAATATCTCTTTTAGTATTGATATCAACCGCACCTTCATATATATCATTACAGTTTTCTACGATGATATCCTTCTTTTCAAGAACTGCATCCTTGCATCTCAGTACAGCTGCTGTGCATTCCGTATATACTTTCTTTGCATCCCTGCTTCCAAGGATCTTTAAACCTGCGGTTCCGAAGAGAACTCCTCCCGCAAACAGACCAACCTTCTTCCATGCAATCTTAGTCAAACATTCCAACATATAAACATCCTCCTGTTTTTTAAGAAACTGTTCATGCATAAATAAATGCTCAAGTTATTTTGTAACAGTTCCTAAATGCTTTATTATCAATATTATATCCTTTTTTATCTATCAATCAGCCTTCCTAATTGATAAATTTTATCATTAACTTTAGATTGCCCACGCCTGGCTATCGTTTTGAAGTCTGACCATATTACCGAAAATCCCAAACTGTGCAGACAGCTGTGAAGCTGTAATTGCATTATGTGAGCTTGTTGATGAACTTATTACTGATATACAGCATCTGGAACTAGAATGTATTAGTACAAGACATTTGCTTAGTAAATATCTT